>CAZOLY010000007.1:26682-31794 GCA_964580815.1 uncultured Bacteroidales bacterium | reverse complement strand
GGTCCCGATGAATACCGGGGATAACCACAAAAAAATGATAATTGACCCGATACTGCAAATTTTCCACTCAGCGGTATAAATAATCTATAAATTGCTACTGTCTCGGCATCGCCAATTTTTATTTCACGCTTAACAGGATAAACAATCTCCACGTAATCTTCATCCTGTTTTATACCCTGTATTAGCTCTTCTGTGACCAGTAGTTCATAAATATCATTACACTCACTCAGAAGCTTCTCCGCCGTCAATATCAAATCTTTAGAATCATCATAATTCATGGATAATCTGGTATTGTTATAAAAGATATCAGCATTAAGGTATGCTTTATCATTAATATTTCTCATCGTATTACATTTATTTAGTAAGAACAAATTTACTGCTATTATACCTGCCAATATCTTTAACATATGCGCTCCTCTTTAATTAATTTCTATTTCATCAAGCAATATTGCAGTATCAAAAATACTATCACCAACATCACCTGCTCTGAAAATCAACGTTATACTGGTTCCTGCATATTGGGACATATTATATGAAAAGAATAACCATCCCGTATAATATACTCCTCCCTGGTCAAATACAATATCCGGCGATACTGCGGTTAACGAATACTCATTATTAATATCATCAATGGTCTTACTAAAAATAACATTCTCAGTGCCACTTGAATCGATAATGGCAATCTCGAAATAATCCTGATATATGCTGCCAACAAATTCAAGAAACTCTTCGGAAAGGAAGTTCCAGCTTACTATCAGATTTGATGCTCCTTCAGGCACGCAAATATTCTGGCTCAGCGATCCTGTCTGGTCAGTATAACCTAGTCCGGTAGAAATAATTCCCATATAGCTGCCTGCATTGGGAATAACAAATCCTAATTGGGTTATTACTCTTCCGTCACCAACGGTTGTCCATCCCGTAAGGTTTCCTTCTTCAAAATCACCGTTTGTCAGTTCACCGCTAAAATATGTCTCACTATTCCCAAACATAACAAAATACGCGGGTGGAGTATTTTCATCGTGCTGGTTCGGCACAAATGCCTCTCCGGTTGTCTTGTTATTGGTAACAAGCTCGGGGAAGAGCTGGTTGGCCATGTTCCTGTCAAACACAGATTTTACTGTTTCTGAAAATCCAAAATAGGTATTTGCTCCCTTATTTAAAAATACATTTGCCAGGGTTTTATTATGTCCGCTCTCACAGGAACCGTTGTATACTATTGTATGGGGATAGCCGTTATTATAAGCATCTATATAAGATGGCCTGACTGCCCAGATAGATTTTCCCAGGTGAGTGGCGGGGAATATGCGGCCTATAGCCCAGTCCAGGATATCCCAGCTAAGATAATCGACTTCCTGGCCTGACAGGAATATTACATTACTCTTTTCATCCACCCCTCCATGAGTATGTATAACTATTAAGCCATACTTTGTAAGATTTCTTAAAACTTCCAGGTTTGCATCTGCATTCGTCATATAGTCAATGTTAAAGTTCGGGCAATCTGAATCTTCCAGAATATCATTTACATTATCCAGGAATTCTGTCCCCCAGCCATGAAATTGAGTATAATTGGGAGCATATAACAGTACGTCATTGTCCATTACCTGGTTTGCATCTGTTGCTGTTGTTGATTTCAGGGCACTGCCGGCTGTAATTCCCCTTGTTTGCTTGCTAACAGGTATGCGTGCAGCAGTTCCCCTTACCGGGACATCAAAAAATCCTCCCTCTGTTCCTTCTTCACTTGTAATTATCATCCCTGTTAATCCGTAATCGAATACAATCCATATATCTCCGGATTCAGTGACGGTAACATCAACCACATAATCCTGTTCTTTAAGGTATTCAACTGTCTGGTTGACTGCTTCCGTATTGGACATGGTTGCACTAAGTTCCTGGAATTTATCATCTCCATCTTCCTGGATTGCCATAATATCGTCAACCACTGTTTGAGGAATCTCATCAACAATATAGACCGTACGTATTTCTGAAAGTGCATCTACATTACCTTCTGTTTCCAGTGAAGTTGCCCTAACCCTTAAATAGATACTGGAAGAGGTGGTCTCCATGAAATTCTGTATATTACTGTATACCCCGTCGGACTGAATATCATCACCGTGGGACAGGTCACCGTCATCAAATAACTCACATAACTCCTGAAGCTCATTACCTTTCTTGTCTACTTCTATTAACTTGATGCTGTTCTCAACAAGATTGGCATTTTTCAGTATTGATATTTTTACTGTTACATTAGTACTGGTGCTAACAAAGAAACCACTCGGATCTACTATTGGGGCCCCGAGGAATGAAATATATTCGTTGTATGTTACAACTAAATTTGCGGTATCGGTATTATTGGCTCCGTCATAAGCTACAAAAGTAAATACGTTATCGCCATTAACGAGTTGTACGTCTGCAACTTCCCAGTCTGTTGTGCCCGTCGTGGCTTCAAAGGACCCCTGGTCCTTTTTCCATTCAACTTTGCTAATGGCTGAATTATCAGTTGCAATACCATTTATAGTGATTGTTTCCTCTGTTGAAAGATAGGAAATATTCGTTGTCGGACTCAAAATTGAAATTGCCGGTGGTTCATTATCCCCGGAAGAAGGTCCCCCTCCATCCTTATCTTTATTACATGCTGTCAAAAAAAACAATCCCAGTGCGAGAAAAAATCCCAGTGAAATAAAAATTACTTTTTTCATATTTCCAAAATTTAAGTGTTTATAATTTAATTATTTAACTACATTTTAGCTTTATTAAAGTTAAAAAAAAGAATAACATTACAGTGCTTCAGTTATATTTTTAACATTTTATTTTTTATTCAGAACTCACACCTGCATATTAAATTAACCTGAAAATCTTTTCCCCCTGTAAATACAATTCTTATCATCACATAATCTGCAGGGATAATTTTTTTTTCTCACTTCCTTTCCTATGCCAATAACTCCGCTCACCGATTTAACAGGATGCATTAGAGAAGTTTCAGACAACTTAATACTGCAAAAGTTTGCCGGGAAGAAGCTGAATAGTTTTTGCTGTTCCGATACATCCCACCCGCAATATCCCGGACTATACCTGTTTGTTATGAATAATCCTTTCTGCTTCATCCCGGCTTCCAGGGCATCCTGGATCTTATCCATGGCCGTTTCAACAACTTCAGAACCCACAACATCAACAACATATCCCTTGAGTGTTTCACCTCCCGCCATAAGCTTCTTCGACCATTCGCCAATAAGCGGACCGGCAGTACATAAAAAGAGCGCCATTTTTTCCGACTTTTTTATCTGGCTGAAGACAATCTTCTTTACTGAAAAATCTGTAGTACCTATATTAAGTATACTATCCTGTGTGTCAAAGCTAACATCATCCCTGACTATATATCCTCCTTCTATCGAGCAGTAGGCATGAGCATCATCAAGAACTTCATCTATAAGTCCTGAAAAAGGATCAGGGGAATTCCCGGGCACATAATTCATTACTTTCTCAATTTGCGATTTAGCAATATTAAGACTCGCGATTTCAAATTTAAATGTCCTCATCTGCCTTAATGGTTTCTTTGATACTCTTCCGGAAGTACTTTTGCATTTACATGCCCCTGACAACTTCAACAATTTTCCTTATATGTATGGGTGTTGTGCCGCAGCATCCGCCTATAATGTTTGCTCCTGCATCTATAAGCTGGTTTACGTAGCCCGCCATTTGTCCGGGTGTTTCAGGGAAGACCGTCTTTCCATCTTTATATATTGGCAATCCGGCATTTGCATGGATAAGAACAGGAATTATCCTGTTGGCTTTTCTTATCTCCCTGACAATAGGTATCATTCCTTCTATGCCGTTACCGCAATTAGCGCCAATAATATCTGCTCCCAGTCCGGTCAGCTCATCGGTCATCTGAGAAGGAGAAATTCCCATCATGGTCTTATAGGCACCATCGACAGTCCGTTCAAAAGTCATTGTACATATTATCTCACAATTTGTATTCTCCCTGGCTGCAATAACCGCTTGTCTGGCTTCCTCCAGGTCACTCATCGTCTCAACTACAATTGCATCCGCACCTCCCTTTTCAAGAGCCACACTTTGTTCTTTAAAAGCTTCATATAACTCTTCAGGAGTAACATCCCCCATCATAATGATCTTTCCTGTTGGACCTATTGAACCCAGCACATGCTTTTCTTTGCCGGCTGCTCTCCGGGATATTTCCGCTGCAGTTTTATTTATCTCAAAAACCCTGCCTCCCAGTCCATAATGTGCCAGCTTAAGCCGGCTGCCTCCAAAGCTGTTAGTCTCAATCATATCGGAACCGGCATCAATATAGCTTTTTGCTATTTCAAATACCTCATCATAGTGTTCAATATTCCAAAGTTCGGGACATTCACCGGGAGCCAGCCCCTTCTCCTGGAGAAAGGTTCCCCATGCACCATCGGATACAAGCACTTTGCCATTTTTAATTTTTTCTTTAATACGTTGCATAGCAAATAAAAATTTGAAGATAAAATCCTAAAAGAAAATTTTGTGAACTAAAATAAAAAAATTTGTGGAAATTCGGCTATCTGCTACCGGTATTAATTATATTATTAATTTTTTATTATGTTCATCGAGGGCCTCAAAGAAGGCATCAATATTTTCTTCAGGTGTACTAAAAGGAATATCACATCCGCTTGATAAGACAAAGTTTCTGTATCCCGCAGTTCTCTCCAGAAGATTACTAACTGCGGATTTAATCTTATGCGGATCACTGTTCCTAATAATACCGACAGGATCGATATTTCCAAACACAAGCCTGTCAGCTGGTGCTTTGGATAGAATTTCCATCATATCTACAGCATTCCCAAAATGCAGACCCATAGCTCCTGTAGAAGCCATTGATTCAACAAGTTTGCCAGTATTGCCGCAATTATGCAGAATAACCATAAAACTGTCGTCCTGAACATAATCAACTATTTCCCTGACATATGCTGATGAAAATTCTCCGCACATCATGGCCGACAGTAGTCCTGCTGCAGGCTCGGCTATCATAATTCCATCCATCCCGCATTTTTTGTACATCAAAGCATATTCCTTAAGAAAGGCAGTACATTTTGCGATAAGAACATATGAATTTTCAGGGTCCATAAGCGT
>CAZOLY010000007.1:0-26582 GCA_964580815.1 uncultured Bacteroidales bacterium | reverse complement strand
GAACTAATCCAGCTTTTTATATTACTAAATTTCTTACTGTTTAAGATTACTTTCTCAACTTTCATTATAAAAATCTATGCGACATGTTTATTCATATATTCAACCGCTCCCTGGGGATCGGGAGAATAAAAATCAGCTCCGATCCGGATCCTGAATTCATCATTTACCGGGGCACCTCCGATTAAAATATTTATTCCGGGAATTTGTGATTTTATGTCCTTAACGGTCTTTTCCATATTTACCATGGTAGTGGTAAGTAAGGACGACAGTCCGACAAAGCTGGCTGAGTGCTCTTTAATCGACTCAATAAATTTTTCAGTCTTTACATCAGTACCCAGATCAATAACTTCCCATCCATTCCCTTCGATCATCATTGAAACCAGATTTTTGCCAATATCGTGCAAATCTCCTGCCACAGTACCAATAATGAAAATGCCCTTGCGCTTTACATCACCAGACTGGAAAAAAGGTTTCAAATGCCCCATGGCTGTACTCATTGCTTTGGCTGACATAAGTACCTGGGGCACAAAAACTTTGTTTTCGCGGAACTTGATTCCGACCTTCTCCATTCCCTTGATTAGTCCCCCTAAAATATCATTGGCCTTAATGCCCTGTTCAATTGCCTGTTTCGTTAATTCGTCTGCACCTTCCTGATCTTTCATGTCAGGCGGATAAGGTGCATTTTTATTTATTTTCCCAAATTCAACACAATTAGCTATTTTTTCCAGTAGTGCTTCCATAACTAAAGAATTTATTGTTTAGTAATTAAAGTCAACAAAAATTACATCTCATGACCTGTAGATTTTTCAACAAATGATGATACCAATACCAGGGATCCCAGATATCGAGTGACTCGAGGTACCCGTGCAGCAATACAATTGGCGTTCCTGAACCTTCAACTTTATAGCGTATTGCTGTGTTTTTAAAATTTATTCTACCATCCATACCATTAGTTTCCAGAATTCATCAACCTCTCTATCTCTTCTGGCTCAATCGGTATATTATCCATCAGATCGATATTACCATCCCCCGTTATAAGAATATCATTTTCCAGTCTGATCCCGGTCCTTTCTTTGGGAATATATATTCCCGGTTCACAGGTCAATACCATTCCTGATCTTAATACCACATCTTTATTTCCAACATCATGGACATCAAGACCCAAAAAGTGTGATGTCCCGTGCAAATAATATTTTGACCATAAGGGTTCATTCTTATCCTGGTGTTTGACATCCTTTCTTGTATACAACCCAAGCTTTATATGTTCTTCCTCCCAGCAGGAAGCAACCTGTTTATGCAACTTATTTATTGTTGTCCCTTTCTTCATAATACCTTTTGCATACCTGAATACTCTTAAAACAGCATCATATAATTCCTTTTGGCGCTGACTGAACTTGCCGTTCACCGGCAATGTCCTTGAACAGTCGGCTGCATAGTTTGCATATTCACAACCAAAATCCAATAATACCAGGTCACCTTTCTTTAATTTATGGTTATTCTTAATATAGTGCAATACACAGGCATTTATGCCCGAAGCAACAATAGGCTGAAAAGCATGGCCGTTAGCCCCCCTCTTTAGATATTCACAAGTAATTTCAGCTTCAATCTCATACTCCATTACTTCCGGACTGATATGCCCGGAAACTTTCATAAATGCCTCTTTTGTAATTTCACAGGACCTCATAATTAATTCTATTTCCTCCGGCTCTTTAATCAGCCTTAGCTCATTTAAAAGGGGAGCTAATCTTTTATATGAATGAAGAGGATATTTGTTTTTCAGATTATTTTCAAATCTATATTCTTTTACAATTATTTCAGGATTAAATTTTGAATTTTCGGGCAGATTCAGGTACACATTATCAGCCGTTGTCATAAGTTCAGCGAGCACAGCATCAAATTCGTCCTCCCACCTGACTGTATTTATTCCTGATATATCCCTTGCCTCATCGGTTGTAAGCTTTTTGCCTTCCCATATTTCCAGCTTACTGCTACTTCTTCGTATAAAGAGCACCTCTCTTAAATCTTTATTATTATTATCAGGATTTAATATCAATGATGTCTTCTCCTGGTCTATCCCTGTCAGATAAAACAGATTTGAATTCTGCCTGTACGGGAAATACTGATCCCCGTTTCTTGGCATTTCATCATTTGAGTTAATTATTGTTATTGAATTCCTTTCCAGTTTCTTTATAAGCTTAGTCCTGTTCCTTATAAAAAAACTTGCTTTTATTTTCGAATATCTCATGTTAACAAATAATAAAGGGTTATAAGGAATATTTAAATGCCAGGTTGAGAGGAGCATATAAAGAATATGCGCAGATAATCTTTTAAAAATTAAATATTTTTCTCTTTATAATAAAACCTGATTATGCGACAAATTATTTTAACTCAATAAGATTGATCTTCACATTTGTCTCCATTTCAAAATCCTGAATCTCATCTACCATATCAGGATCTTCAGGATCATAATACCAGTTTACCATTACTCTCCCGCCTTCATCCTGATATTTTTTTACTATATCCAACATATCAAGAATCAATCTTGAAGAATTGGTGTTGAAATAAGTAAGCTTAAAATTAAGAGTCAAAGGTCTCCTCACCTCTTTAATATACTTATTGATCCAGTCAAGAAGAGGAGAGTAAAATTTAAATGTCTCTTCCATATATGATTCACCTGCTATTTCACATATGCCATTTTCAGCATTAAAATTAATTGAAGGATAATAAGGTGAATCCTGTACTTCTTTAATTATTATATTCTCCATATCTTTTGTTTTTCAGGTTCATTTAATATTTTATATAATAAGCTATTTGTTCAATCTTACCGATATTGTAAAATAAGAATGTTTTTTGTTTATCTCAGATATTTTAAAGTCCAGGATATTCCCGCTTAACAGGCCTGTCTGTATCAATCCTATATGTGCCCCTATATCTCTAATCTTAGCTTCGCCCCTGGTTTTTCGTTTTAACTTTCGTAAATCGTCTTCATTTAATGAATTTATCTCGGTGCAATTCCTGGTTAATTTGAAGCTATCTTCTTTTTTAATTAAGTTTCCTGTTGTGAAAACAAAATATTCGTCATATTCATTTAATAAAAACCATCCCACTCCCGATTTAATACCCCTTTCAACCTCTTTCACCTCTGCCGAATAATAAGATACATTTTGTGTTAATTCTATAAATATTTTATACAGGCGGGATGATAAAACCTGATCGGTGTTAATTACCGACTTTAAATAATTTCCTATAAATGAAAGCAGATTTATAGTTAATGGTCCGTGAAAGGATAACACTTTTTCTGCTTTATAATTACTAATACTCATTGCAAAATATTCAAATGTTTAAAGTATTCGTAGTCCCAATAATGTAATATCGTCCCTTTGCTCTTCACTCTGCATAAAATTATTCAATTCTTTATTAACATTAGCTTCCTGTTCTTTAATAGTAAGTTTATAAAAATCCGATAGCAGGGCCTCAAGTCTTTTACTTCCGAACCTTTTTCTGTCAGGACCATTCTGATCAATTATGCCATCTGTTGAAAGATATATACAATCTCCCTTATTCAAAAGCACCTCATAATTTTTAAATTTTATTTTTTTCCTTGCATCTTCAATACCTCCGATAGACTTTCTGTCCCCCTTAAGTTTTATTAATTTGTGACTATCATTATGTATTATGTATAATGGCCTTTTGGCCCCTGCAAAAACGAGCCTTATACCATCATTGTTACGTTTATCGAACCTGCACAGTAATAAATCCATTCCATCGTTATTATCAGTCTGATCCTGCCTTAGAGATTTTCTTATATCATTATTTAATAATTCAAGAATTTCATTCGGACTTTCAATTTTTCTTTCATTAACCATCTCATTTAATAAACTATTACCTATCATTGACATAAAAGCTCCCGGAACACCGTGGCCCGTGCAATCAACAACCGCAACAAAAAATGAGCCCTTATCTGATTTGAAACTGCTTGACTTTGAAAACCAGTAAAAATCTCCTGACACTATATCCTTTGGTCTGTAAATCAAAAAAGATTCAAAATAATTATTAAGCAAGGATTCATCCGGCAATATTGCCTGCTGTATTGTTTCTGCATATCTAATACTTGCTTTGATATTTTTATTCTGCCTGTCAAGGGTATCTTTCTGGTTCTTTATTTTTTTATTTGCTCTTATAATCAATATTAACAGAAATGTTAATATAATTGAAAAAAACGAAATTACAATAAGTCCCCATGATTTATAGGTGCTCTTTAATTTTTCTTCCCTAAGCTGTGCTTTTGTTAATTCGAGTATCAGTTTCTGTTCTCTTGTCATTTCTTCGACTTTCTGAAGGGAATCAGCTGCAATTTTCAATTCCTCCTTCTTTATTTTTAATTCACTTTCTGTAAGTTGTTTTTCAGCATATGCTTTATTTACTTCCGTCTTCGCTTCACTCTTTACCTGGCTTAATTTCTGTTTCTCCAGCTCCTTGCCGAAAGACAAATAAAGTTCAAAGTATTCACGTGCCTTATCAGAATTTCCCAGTTTGTCATAATTATCATAAATAAGTCCGTATGAACTATGCAATAATTTCATATTATTGATCTCTTTGGCTAATCTTACAGACTCCTCCAGTTTTTTATTTGATTCTTCATATCTGTGTAATCCCTGTAATGCAACGGCCACATTTGTGAGGCCTGAAATTATTCCCTCTTTATCAGAAAACTCTCTACTCAGTTGCAATCCCTTTTCCAGATAAGGCAAAGCATTGCCATACTGTTCCAAATCTGAATACATCATGCCGATGTTATTATAAACGACCATTAATCCTTTCTGATTATTTAATCTCTCATTAATATCCAGGATCCGCTTATAATAACTTATCGCTTCCTCATAATGATTATTATTCTGCAGAAGATAAGCTGACATACTAAAATATTTCGCAGCTTCAGTAAAGTTGTTTTTTCCCAGGAATTCTTCAGCCTTTTGATCATATTCCCTTATTTTTGATCTGATTTCTGTGGGATTGGTTTGCGCTGCCAGTTGTAGATTATATAGGGCAAGTATTATATATATTACTGTTGTTTTTAATTTATCCATATATTACAATGATGGTATGACAAATATATATTTTGCTACACTATTTTTTAATAAAATTAATTAAAATTTGCTCTAATTCCCATAATTAGTATATCATCTACCTGTTCCTCTTTTCCTTTCCAGTCAATAATGGTCTTATAGAGTATGTCCTTTTGGATATTCAAGGGTTCCCTGTGAATGCTCAATAATAACTGCTGAAATTGCCCGTATCTGAATTTTTTACCTTTAGGTCCTCCGAATTGATCAGCATACCCGTCAGAAAACAGATAAATCATATCACCTTTATTTACTTTAATTTGCATATTCGTAAAAGGGCAATTGTAATTAATGTGTATCCCTATTGGCATCCTGTCTGCGTTATAGACGTCAAGTTTCTTATTATTGATTATATATACAGGATTATTCGCTCCCGCATATTGCATAGTAATATTGTCAGGTTCAAAAATACATAAAGAAATATCCATGCCATCCGCTGCCTCACCCTCCAATCCTTTCTGCTTAAGGAGTTTCATTACCTTGTCACGAAGCAAAAATAAAACCTCATTAGCATTTTCAAAATCATACTTATTAATTATCTCATTTAAAAAGGCCGTGCCTGCCATAGTCATGAACGCCCCGGAAATACCATGGCCGGTACAATCGGCGACAGATACTATTTTTTTGTCGTTCTTTTCTCCGACCCAGTAAAAATCACCGCTTACAATATTCTTTGGAATATCTAAAATAAAATGATCTGAAAACAACTGTGCAATGTATTCATTATGAGGCAAAATTGCATCCAGTATCCTTTTAGAATACCTTATGTCATCGATTATTTCCTTCTGCTGCTGAATAATAAGGTCACGCTGCCTGATAACCTCCCTGTGTCTTTCCTCCAGCTCTTCATTCTGCTTTTTAATCCTGTTTATTTTTTGTAGCAGACTACTGGCGGATTTAACCTTTAATAAGAGCTCGTAATGATTGAAAGGCTTGGATATAAAGTCGTTAGCTCCTGCCTCAAAAGCTGATTTTAGCCCTTCACATGTTGATAAAACGAAAATTGGGATATCAGAAGTACGCGCATTTTTTCTTAATAGCTTTATCGCCTGTATCCCATTCAATTCAGGCATTAATACATCCATCAGAATCAAATCGGGAACTTGTTCATTAGCTATCTCTATTGCCTGGTTACCATCATTGGCAAACATCAATGAATAATGATCACCTAAAAGACTAAATGTTTCTTCTATGATTTTTTGATATGTTTCTGAATCATCCGCAACAAGAACTTTGTATTTACCATTTCCTGTATTTGTCATTTACTATGTGCCTATTATCAGCAATTAATTTAATTAAAAAACCACAACTTGTTATATAATCTCTGATGAGATATATCATCAGCTATTCTCAATCTCACTGATCTTTTTAGGAATAGGCAGTCCCAATACCTTGCAGCCATCTTTGGTGACCAGCACATCATCCTCTATTCTTATGCCCCCGAAGTCAATATATGATTGTAATTTATTATAATTAATAAAATCCCGGAATTTTTTTTCTGATCCCCATCTATTAATTAACTCCGGGATAAAATAAATTCCCGGTTCAACTGTAAGGACAAATCCTTCCTTCAGCCTTCTGCCCAACCTCAGGTTTGAAATCCCGAATTGCAGGCTGCGCTTCGTTTCATTATCATAGCCAACCCTGTCTTCTCCGAGATCTTCCATATCATGCACATCCAATCCCATCATATGTCCCAATCCATGCGGAAAAAACAGGCTGTGCGCTCCCTGGTTAACAGCATCACTTATATCTCCCCTCATTAATCCCAGGTCCTTTAGTCCGTTTGCAATGATTGTCGCAGCATTCAAGTGAATACTCTTATAGGTAATATTTGGTTTTATTGCTTTAATTGATTCCTCCTGGGCCTTTAATACTATACTGTATATTTCTTTCTGCACTGGTGTAAACTTCCTGCTTACAGGGATTGTTCTCGTTATATCAGTTGCATAGCGTTCCCTGCTTTCGGATCCTGAATCAACCAGCAATAAATCACCCTGCTTCAACCGGTTCCCCTGGTAAGTGTTGTGCAATATCTCGCCATGTATTGTGCATATAACAGGGAAAGCCATGTGGCAATTATTTGTTAACCCTATGCTTTCAAGTGTTCCTGAAATAGCATATTCATAATTCCCTGCCACAGCCATCTCCATGGCTTTTAAATACATTTTGTAAGTTATTTTTGAAATTGTTTCTTCAATCTCCCTTATTTCGGGCAGACTTTTTACAGACCTTAGATCAATAAGACTATTTACCAGCTCCTTTGAATAGTTATTGTCCGCTTCATCCCCTTTTATGTTCAGATAATAATTAATTTGCTGCCTTCTTTGTTCACGATAAGGGGGCAGATAATGTATTCTTCTCTTTCCCTCAATAATTTTGTGAATATCTGCAGAAAATTCTTCCAGTGATCCGGTGGTCTTTATGCCTGTCCTTTCGCATCTTTCAGACAGGCTAACCTGCGGACCCATCCATATAATATCCTCAAGGTCCGGATCATTTCCGTAAATTACCTCCTCCCCGGATTCAACATCTATCAATCCTATAAGATCAGGAAAATCAAGTCCGAATAAGTATAGAAAACTGCTATCCTGCCTGAAAGGATAAAAATTTGCCTTATAATTTATTGGACATTCCCTGTTGCCAAAAATAATTATTACCCCGCTCTCAATCTGATCAACCAGCTTCTGTCTTCTTTTTATATATACTTCTGTTTCAAACATATTTACATTATTTAATATTTAATAATTAATTTATAATATCATTTATGTCAATTTTATTCTTTGGTTTACTGATTTTAATATTTGATCCTAAATTATATTATTATTAATAATTGTCTATATAATAACACTTATATTCTGAAATAATTCGCTTTTTAAATACGAATGAGTTGTATTTTATCTTATATTTCATATCTTCGCAATAGAGATGCTTCGTAATCATACAATTAATAATCGCTGATACATGCCATATCGGAGGCTGCCCAATACTGATGCTGCAAGACTTAGAGCATTGAAAATTGCTTTTGAAAAAGGTAAAGAGATCCCTCCCTTCAGACTGGCATTTTCTCAAAGTACTCTTCAGAAAATTCAGTCATTCCTCTCATCATTTGAAAAAGCTTTATATGAATATAACCAGGCATATAAAAAACAAATTGAAAAAAATAAAGAATATTTATCTGTTCTTAAAAAGGCCAAATTATATATGTCTCACTTCATTCAGGTTATAAATATGGCTATTTACAGGGGCGACCTTCCGGTTTCAGAAAGAAAATTCTACGGATTAAATGAAAATATTAAAAAATTACCGCCATTAAATTCAGAGGCCGATATCATCAAATGGGGAGAAAAACTAATACTGGGCGAGACCTTACGCACAAACCAGGGACGTTCACTTATTACTAATCCGACAATAGCTGTAGTAAAAGTAAGATATGAGAATTTTCTTGAAAGTTATAAGTTTCAGAAAATGTTGCAAAAAAATCATTTGCGGGCACAGGAAAAGCTGGATAACCTGAGGAAAAAAGCAGATGAAATAATAGTTAACATATGGAATGAGGTTGAGGATTATTATAAAAAAGAACCTGACCAGCTAAGAAGGGAAAAAGCAAAATTTTACGGGCTGATCTATGTCTACAGGAAGAGTGAATTGGCAAAGCTAAAATCTCTTAAAGAATCTCCTCCCGGGAATCCCTGACCTGGTACTTAAAAAAATCATGAATAAGAGCATTGATAATATTGTGCCACTTAGTACCAGAAAAATAAGATCACCTTCAGATGTTCCCAGGTTGTCAATTTCTGAGTTTCCTATATTACTGCCTGAAAAATGATAATAAACAACGGCAATAGTATTGTTGGTGAAATGCGCTATTACAGGCAGCCATATTGACCTGCTCCAGACTAATAAATATCCGAAATAAATTCCAAGCAACAAACGTGGCAGGAAACCAAAAAACTGGAAATGAATGAAACTAAAAATGAATGCTGCCAGAATAACTCCTATATGAACATTTTTAGTCCATTCGATAAATAGCCTCTGGAATATGCCCCTGAACAGGAGCTCCTCACCTATTGCGGGCAATACGCATATCATTATCAGGTTAACAATAAATCCCCTCAATGAAATTGTATCCAGGAATGATTCCATAACCTGATTTGCTTCATTCTCCATTTCAACAATTTTATCTTCTATAGTACCCATAAACTGCGGCAATTCAATGCTTGAATTTAAATATGAAACATAATTGATCACCGGAATCGAAATTATTATTGAAATAACTGATAATATTATACTCAGGAGAAAAGGACTTTTTTTCAATTTCAGATACTCCAGATAATTTTCGTGAAAAATATAAGCCAGCAAAAATGAAGGAATAATGAACACTCCTATAGATTGAAAAATCTGGAAGTATTTTATCAAACTGACATTACCAATATCAGGACCTGATATTAAATACTGTTCGGCTTCTGAAAAACTCAGATTGAAAATCGGGATCGCTAAAATTAAAGCTATGACGAAAAAGATAAAGAAGCATGACATTGTGACAAAAAACGCAATGAATATCTTGTTCCATGCCGGTATATTGTAAAATAACCCAAATTTCTTTATCATCCGCGTTCGGCTTATTAAATAGTTAGTATTCTTTGGTTTTTATTTAATTTTACTCCGAATTTAAAAAATTATTTTGGCATTGGTAAGAATCGGTGATATTGATTTGGGAGAAAAGCCTTTACTGCTGGCACCAATGGAGGATGTGACAGATCCTTCATTCAGGTATATGTGCAAACATTTCGGGGCTGATCTGATGTACTCAGAGTTTATATCTGCTGACGGACTGGTAAGAAACGGGAAAAAAAGTATAAAAAAACTGAATATTTATGATTATGAAAGGCCTATTGGAATACAACTCTATGGCCATATTCCCGAATCAATGGCTGAAGCTACAATAATGGCAGATCAGGCCCGCCCCGATATAATAGACATAAATTTCGGATGCCCTGTAAAAAAGATTGCAGCGAGAGGTGCAGGGGCCGGCATGCTTAATAATTTGCCTTTAATGAAAAAAATTACCGAGACTGTAATAAAAACAACAAATATTCCTGTTACGGTAAAGACACGCCTTGGATGGGATGAAGAAAACAAAAATGTCGTTGAGGTTGCAGAAATGTTGCAGGATGTGGGAATTAAAGCAATTACGATTCACGGCCGCACCAAATCCCAATTATTTAAAGGAACTGCTGACTGGACTCTTATTGGCAAAGTTAAAAACAATCCGAGGATGAGAATCCCGGTGTTCGGAAATGGTGATATTAAAAGTCCGGAAGATGCAAAAGAAGCATTTGAAAAATATGGTGTTGATGGTATTATGATTGGAAGGGCAACAATCGGGAGACCATGGATATTCAGGGAAATAAGGAAATATCTGGATACAGGTAATCATATGGCCCCGTTAACAGTGGCGGAGAAGGTGAAGCTGGCAAAACTTCATTTTAAAAAATCACTTGAATTTAAAGGTGACCCAAGGGGAATCTATGAAATGCGCCGGCATTTTTCCTGGTACTTCAAAGGCTTGCCCGATTTTAAGGATTTACGGATTAAACTGTTGACGTCCCTGGATATTAATGAGATATATGCACTGATAAGTTTAATATCTGAAAAGTATATTGATTATTGATATTATTCCTGACCTGAAGGCGGGTAATCAATATTATAATGAAGCCCTATGCTTTCTTCCCTGCGCATGGCCATTTTAATAATCAAATACCCTACATTAATTAAATTTCTAAGTTCACAAAGTTGTTTTGACAGTTTTGATTTCCTGTACAGGTGTTCTGTTTCTTTATAAATTATTTCCAGGCGGTCAAGGGCTCTTTTCAGACGAATATTTGAACGGACTATCCCCACATACACACTGAACAGCTGCTGCATCTCCTTGTAACTCTGAGTAATAAGAACCATCTCTTCGGGATGGGTTGTTCCCTTGTCATCCCAGTCCGGAATATTCTTCTGAATCTTCAAATGTTTTATTTGCTCAATAGCATCCTGAGCAGCACGATCAGCATATACTATTGCTTCAATGAGTGAATTAGAGGCCAGCCTGTTTGCTCCATGCATGCCTGTTGAGGCAGTTTCTCCTGCTGCATATAACCTGTTTATCCATGCTCTGCCATTCCTGTCAACTTTTATACCTCCACATAAATAATGGGCTGCAGGAACTACAGGTATCATATCTTTTGTAATATCAATTCCCATGGTCAGACATTTCTGGTAAATGTTTGGAAAATTATTCCTTAGCTTTTCCCTATTTAGCTTTGTGCAATCTAAATATACAAAATCATCACCCTTAATTTTCATTTCGTTATCGATTGCCCTGGCAACAATATCCCTTGGGGCCAATGATTTTCTTTTATCATATTTATGCATAAACTCTTTCCCGTCAATAGTTCTTAATATGCCCCCGAAACCGCGCATTGCTTCAGTTATAAGAAAAGAAGGGCGTTCTCCCGGATTATATAATGATGTAGGATGAAACTGAATGAATTCCATATTCTCAACAGTGCCCTTTGCCCTGTAGACCATAGCAATGCCATCTCCTGTAGCAATTAGCGGATTAGTCGTCGTTGAATACAGGTTACCTATTCCCCCTGTAGCAACAATAGTGACTTTGGATAAGAATGTCTTTATCTCATGTGTTTTAAGGTCCATTGCATAAACACCATAGCATTCAATATCCTGATGTATACGTTTAACGAGCTTCCCATGATGATGTTGAGTAATAAGGTCCACTGCAAAGTGATGTTCAAAAATATCCACATTGGGATGGTTTATAATCCTTTCACTTAAGGCTCTTTGTATCTCATACCCCGTATCGTCCTTATGATGTAAAATCCTGTGTTCCGAATGTCCTCCTTCCTTAACCAGATCAAACTTACCATCGGATTCCCTGTCAAATCTTGCCCCCCACTCAATAAGCTGTTGTACCTGCTTTGGAGCTTCCCTGACAACCATTTCAACTACTTCCCTGTTGCATAAATTGCTCCCTGCAATTAATGTATCCTCGATATGTTTATTATATGTATCAGGTTTATAGGTCACTGCTGCTATGCCCCCCTGGGCATAACTGGTATTGGTTTCGAGCAGATTGGTTTTTGTTAAAACCGCAACTTTGCCATATTCAGCTACCTTAAGCGTAAAACTTAATCCTGCCAGACCTGAGCCAATAACTAAAAAATCATATTTATTTTCCATGACGAACAAATATTATTACAAAGATAAAAAATGAGTTAATTATTTTTAGTATGTTCATTTTAAATTACATTTGCGGCAATCTTGGTTAAAAGTTTAAGTCCGTTTAATTAGCCTGAACATGTAACTATATGTTTAAACATTTTTCTTATGGCAAAGGATGATATTTTTAAAAAAATTGTTGCACACTGCAAAGAGTACGGATTTATATTTCCTTCAAGTGAAATTTATGACGGTCTCGGGGCAGTATATGACTATGGCCAGAATGGAGTGGAGCTGAAGAATAATATTAGAAAATACTGGTGGGATGCTATGGTTCTTTTAAATGAGAATATTGTCGGCATAGATTCGGCAATTTTCATGCATCCAAAAATATGGGAAGCATCTGGACATGTAAGTGCATTTAATGATCCGCTTATTGACAATAAAGATTCAAAAAAAAGATACCGCGCCGATACTCTTATTGAAGAATTTCTCGAAAAACAGGAAGATAAAATACAAAAGGAAATATCCAGGGCCCGTGAAAAATTCGGGGCAGCATTTGATGAAAAAAAATTCTGTTCAACAAGCCAGAGAGTTCTTGAGGTGCAAAAAATATTTAATGACACAAAATCAAGATATATAAAAGCCAGTGAGAATGATGACCTTCGTGAGCTTAAACAGATAATTGTTGATGCCGGCATTGCATGCCCTGAATCAGGGAGTAAAAACTGGACCGATGTACGGCAATTTAACCTCATGTTCAGTACTCAACTGGGATCGGTAAATGAAGATACAAATACTATTTATTTAAGACCGGAAACAGCACAGGGAATATTCGTTAATTTCCTGAACGTTCAAAAAACCGGCCGTTTAAAGATCCCGTTTGGAATTGCGCAGACAGGTAAAGCATTCAGGAATGAAATCGTGGCACGCCAGTTCCTGTTGCGAATGAGGGAATTTGAACAAATGGAAATGCAGTATTTTATTAGTCCGGGAACTGAAATGAAATGGTATGAATACTGGAAAGACAAAAGAATAAACTGGCATAAAGCAATTGGTATGGGGGATGATAAGTATCGTTTTCACGATCACGATAAGCTGGCACATTATGCTAATGCCGCAACTGATATAGAGTTCAGGTTTCCTTCAGGATTTAAAGAAGTTGAAGGCATCCATTCAAGAACCGACTTTGACCTTTCCAGCCACGAAAAATTCTCCGGCAAAAAATTGCAGTATTTTGACAACGAAACAAACAAAAGCTATGTACCCTACGTTGTTGAAACATCAATAGGACTTGACCGCATGTTTTTTTCCATTGTTTCAAACGCATATACTCAAGAAAAAGTAGACTGGGAAGGAAGTGCAAAAGAAGAAAGGGTCGTTATGAAAATCCATCCTGCACTGACACCTGTTAAACTTGCCGTGTTGCCATTAACTAAAAAAGACGGACTCCCGGAAAAAGCAAGAGAAATAATTGATAGGTTAAAAATGGATTTCAATTGCCAGTATGAAGAAAAAGACTCAATAGGAAGGCGCTACAGAAGACAGGATGCTATTGGAACACCATTCTGTATCACTGTAGACCATCAGACTCTGGGCGACAATACGGTAACAATAAGGTACAGAGATACTATGAAGCAGGAAAGAGTGGATGTTACACGACTGCAGGAAATAATGGGAGAAAAGGTAAGCATGAAAAGGCTTCTTGAAAAGCTAAAATGAAAAAAGTACTTGTAATAACATACTATTGGCCTCCGAGTGGGGGTTCCCAGGTATTACGATGGCTTAAATTTTCAAAATATTTACCTGAATTTAACTGGTCCCCGGTAATTTATACGCCCGAAAATCCGGAGCCCCAGGAAACAGACACTACCTTAATTGAAGAAATACCTGATAAAATAACCGTAATTAAGAAGCCTATATGGGAGCCCTACAGTCTATATAAAATCTTTAGCAGAAAAGGAAAAGACGAAAATATTTCCACTGCCTTTATTTCTGAAAAAAAAAGTAACTCATTAATTGATAAAACATCTAATTTCATCAGAAGTAACTTTTTTATTCCCGATGCACGTAAGTTCTGGATAAAACCGTCTTTCAGATATTTAAGGAATTATTTGAAAAACAATCATATTGACCTTATAGTATCTTCAGGCCCTCCCCATAGTATGCATATTATTGCGCTTCTGTTAAAACAGGCTTTTAATATCCCCTGGATAGCGGATTTCAGGGATCCCTGGACAAACATTGATTACTATAATCACTTACTGCTTACTTCTTGGGCTGATAAGAAACACCACAAACTTGAAAAAAAAGTGCTCACAACTGCTGATTATATCGTGGCTGTAAGTCCGACAATGAAAGAAGAATTTATAAAGGCAGGGGCAAAAAAAGCTAAAACTATTACTAACGGATATGATGATTATAAGTTAACCCCGGATAAAAATAAAAGGGACAAAAAATTCTCAATCTTACACGTAGGATCTATACCCGGAACCAGGAATGCCGAAACTCTCTGGAAAGTGCTTGCCGAACTTGTTAATACTGATACAGGCTTTGCGTCCAGTCTTCAAATAAACCTTATTGGAAAAGTGGATTATTCAGCCATTGAATCAATTAAAAAGTATAACTTGATGAATTATACAATTCAACAAAAATATATTCCCCATATGAAGGCACTTGAAAGGATGTCAATGGCCCAGGTACTGCTGTTATTAATTAATAATACCCATAATGCCGCAGGCATCCTGACAAATAAGTTTTACGAATATCTTTCGGTAAAAAGGCCCATCCTGGCAGTCGGACCAACAAACGGAGACACTGCCAGCATACTGGCGAGTACAAAAGCAGGAAAAATTTCTGAGTTTGACGATTTTGAAAGCATGAAACAGAATATTTTATCCTATTATAACTTATATTTAATGAATAAACTCGAGATTAACTCCGTTAATATTGAAAGGTTCTCACGATTTAACCTGACAAAAGAGCTTGTCGCAACATTTCAGGAGGTTTTAAATTGAAAAAAATATTGACCATAGTGGGAGCACGGCCTCAATTAATTAAAGCTGCCACTGTAAGCAGGGCAATTAAAAAATCTGAAATGAAAGAGATAATTGTCCACACAGGCCAGCACTTTGATAAAAATATGTCCGACATTTTTATCAATGAAATGGGTATTCCAAAGCCTGATTACAACCTCGAAATTAACAGCCTTAACCATGGAGCTATGACCGGGAGGATGATGGAAAAAATTGAGGATGTATTGTTAGCGGAGAAACCCGATCTGGTTATTGTATATGGAGATACTAATTCTACATTAGCCGGAGCCCTCGCCACAAAAAAGCTCTGCATTAAACTCGCCCACATAGAAGCAGGACTGAGGTCTTTTAACTTAAAAATGCCCGAGGAGATAAACCGAATACTTACTGACAGAATATCTGATTACCTCTTCTGTCCGACCGATGCAGCAGTAAGAAACCTTATAGCTGAAGGCTTTAAATACTTTGATTCAAAAATATATAAAGTCGGCGATGTAATGTATGATGCTGCACTATATTATAGCAGGTTTTCACAGGACAAGTCTTCAGTTATGTCTGCGCTCAAACTTGAAGACAGGAATTTTATCCTCTGCACAGTTCACAGGGAAGAAAATACAAACAATCTGGAAAACCTTAAGTCAATAATTGCCGCACTTAACAATATAAATAAGGAAACCAGGATAGTATTGCCCCTGCATCCAAGGACAAGAAATGTAATCAGGAAGAACAATCTGAAACTCGCTTTTAATCCGGTTGAACCTGTAGGCTATTTCGATATTATTGAACTGCTTAAGCATTGTAAGCTTGTAATAACTGATAGTGGAGGAATGCAGAAAGAAGCCTATTTCTTTAGCAAATACTGTATTACATTAAGAGATGAAACTGAATGGGTGGAACTTGTTGACAACAAAGTTAACCTGCTGTCCGGTACCAGCGAAGATAAAATATTCCGGGCTTTTGTTCAATTGTCGGATAAGAAACCTGTAAAAACTGCCGACTTGTATGGAAACGGTAAAGCAAGTGAGAAGATTGTAAAACTGTTATGAAAGCTATAATTATTAAAAGACAGCTATCCAAAGATGAAATACATGAGATTGTTAAGCTAACCGGCCGCGACAGATCAATTAAACTTTATTCTTCAGTTACCCTGCCCGATGATTTTAAAATGGCCGTATTACCGCATCCTGACTTAAATGAAACTTTGAAAAGGGAGATAAACTACGATATTTTAAAAAAAACAATTGATTTTGGTGAAAAAATGTGTAACGGCAAATCAGTGTCTGAGTGGCTAACAGTTGGCAGAGCAAGCACATGGCATTATTATAAATTCAGAATATACTTTTCCATAAGAAATTTATATATCGAAGCACGGGAGATAAATGAAATATCAAAAAATTATGATGCCATCATTTTATTCTCAAATGATCTCAGACTGGAAAAGCTTATCCGGCAGCAGTATAACCTGAAAGTTGATTTCAGGTTCAGGAAAACAAAGCCTGAAAAGGATTATTTGTCTTTCTTTTATTATATGCTTTATCTTTTACTCTGTTTTCTGCAAAACATCTTTGTACCCTTAAAGAACACCAGGCATATTGTCTTCAATGTCACCCTTCCTGTAATGTACCTCGATATCCCCTCCCTGGAACCAGTTAAAGGAAACTATGTGCTCGGATACCTGTTTAAGAAAATGGACAAAGATTTCCTGCTAATAAATGAGAGTGAAACTCCAAAATTCACAAAAGATAAGACGTTTAAATTTAGCCGGGGTATTCCAAAAAAGTCGGTTAAGACGCCTGCCCTCATCAGTGAAGGATTGCTGCTGAAACGATTATTCAGTTTATCAATAATATTTAAATTATTTAAAGCCAATCGCCGGCTTAAGACAATATACAATCATTTATATAATTGTACTAACAATGACATTGATTATTATTTCCTTGACTTCATAAAGAAATTTCACTTTACAACTCTTTATTTTATTTTCAAGTATTACGCATTTAAAAGCTTCTTTAAAAGCCATAATATAAAAACAATATGTTCAACTGACGAAAACAGTCCTGAAATAAAAAGTGTATTTGATGCTGCAAAATCAGAAGGAACAATTACTGTTGGCATGCAGCATGGAGCTATACATGAATTACATCCGGCTTATATGTACAGCACTTCCGACAGGGAAAAAGGAATAATGCCCGATTATACAATGGTTTGGGGTAAATACTATAAATCATTCCTTGTCGAAAAAGGTAACTACAAGCCTGATTCATTGATCGTAACGGGACATATTAGATCCGATGTTATTCCCCTTATCAGAGATGCCGGACAAAAGATTAAAGGGCTTCCGGAAAATATGCCGTTTATCATATTTGCATCCCAGCCTCAACGTGACATATCGCTGCGCAAGCGCACTGCCAGGGATATTTTCAATGCAGTGAAAAGGCTTGATAATATCCTGCTTATCATAAAACTGCACCCTGCAGAAAAAAACGACAGTATCTTCTATATCGCCATTGCCGAAGAAGCTGGCCTTAAAAATTACAGAATAATGTACGATGAGGATTTATATACATTGATTGCATCATGTGAAGCTTTGATAACCTGCTTCTCAACAGTGGGCACGGAAACAGCCTATTTCTATAAGCCGCTGGTAATATTAGACCACTTAAAACAGGATATCCAGGGATATAAAAAGGAAGGTATCGCTTTCCAGGCTACTAATTCAGATGAACTTTATCACTGCCTTAAAGGAATACTGGAGGGGAGCCTGACAATTAATAAAAAAGCTTACAGTAATTTTATTTGTAAGTATGCCTATAAGATAGACGGACTGGTGAGTGAGCGCTGTGTGACTTTTATAAAATCTTTAGCTTAACCTTCTTCTTCCTTTATTTCATTAAGATAAGTATCCAGTGCTTTTTGAAACAGTTTGTTTTTTCGTAATATACGCTCAACAAACTCACGGAAAGCCCCATCACCGCCATTTGATTTAAGTACCCACCCCGCATGCCTTTTAACATAAGGTTTTGCATTGGCCGGGACAGCACTTAACCCTGCTTCCTTAAGCAGAGGTATATCATTAATATCATCGCCCAGAAAGGCTACCTCCCTTAGTGAAATACCTAACCTGCTAACCAGTTCGGTTGCCGTTTTCAGTTTATTCCTTTTTGCTATAAAAAGGTAGTCGATCTTTAGTTTCTCAGCCCTGTGTTTTACTATCTCAGTATCTTCACCCGTAATAATTGCCACAGGTAATTTAATGGCTTTAAGAAAGGCGACTCCTGCACTATCAGAGGTATTGAACTTTTTTAATTCATTACCCTTTTTATCATAATACATCCCGCCGTCAGTCCATACACCGTCAATATCGGTAATAATAAGCTTTATGTTCATCATTTTATCATATTAGGATAGATTATTTCATTTTCAGGAATATCGACAATAGCTTTCCTGCCTATTAACTCGTCTTTTTCACTCCATTTAAAGCCGTCACCCGGACTAAGCAAATGTATATCATTAATACCAATTATTGTTCCTGCTTTTATTTTATGTAAACTGGCGATCGATCTCTCCAGCTTTATTTGCATATTTTTTACCGCATCACTAATGAAAATATCCTCATTCCCAAAGGCTTTTTCAATGTTCCTGATATCCCTCACCATCCTGTAAACTCCGTCCGGGCCTAAAGATAATTGATGATCTGTTCCTTTCATATTCCTGTCAAGGGTAATATGCTTTTCAATAATCTCTGCACCTATGGCAACTGCTACTACCGGTATTACGATACCAATGGAATGATCGGAGTACCCTATTGTGAAACCAGGATAGTTCTTTTTTAAGTACAAAATAGTGTTCAGATTTATGTTTTTATATTCAGAAGGATATTGTGAAAGGCAGTGTAATATGGAAATATTATCATGATACCTGGTAATCACATTTAAAGCATCATCCAGCTCCCTTTTCCCTCCCATGCCTGTAGATAAAATTATGGGAATCTGTGTTTCTGCCAGCGCTTCAATTAACGGGAGGTTAGTAAGGTCACGTGATGCTGCTTTTAACCTGTCAGGTTTAAAAAGGCTGAATATTGACAGGCATTTCCTTGCACAAAGAGTCTCAACAAAGTCCAGTCCTTTGTCTTTCGCATATTTATATATTTCAAAGTGTTGTTCATTGGATAATTCGAGATATGCACGATGCTCACCATAAGTCTTTCCAAATGAATTCGGATTGTTATAGGGCTTCATCATCTGGGAAGCAGAAAGCTCCTCACCCAGGTCCCTCTTGGTCAGCTTAACGGCATTTATTGGCTGCAACATCTCCCCGAATAATTTATCAACGACAGGTTCTGCAATGATATCTATAATTTTTTTTGCTATATCAACAGATCCGTTATGATTCTGGCCTATTTCTCCAACAATATATGTAGTTTTCATTACTTCCTGTTTAAATGTATTTGATGAATCATCTTCTCTAATATTGATTTATTATTATCCAGATAGCTTACTATCTCCCCTATGCTCATTTTACCTTTGGAAATAAGTGTTTTATAAACTGACTGCTGCAAATAAAAATCCTCTTCAGTATCTATCGTTAACCTGATGTCATACCTTTGATAAACAACTTCAGGTGCTTTAATAAACTTAATTTCAAATTCCCCGGGATGTTCATATATATAATTTGTTACATGCTCAATATAAATATTTTCACTTGTCATCGCGGCAATTTTCAATAATGCCTTCAAGCTGGCTATCTCAGCCCAGAATCCGAAGTGAGTTTTTATTGAAGGCCGGTTATCTGAAAGTTTATAACTCAAATAATCAACAGGATTATTACGGTACTCCAGGATAATCTCTTCTATACCCCCCGGGTCAAGAAAAACATTATCCGAGCAAATCCTTATAATATGATCAATATTAAATTTGCCTGCAGCCTCTATAAACCGTTCCAGTACATTTTCCTCACTTCCCCTGAAATAATCAACTTCGTGGTTAATTGCTGTTTCTACAATTATATCGTCACATGATTTTGCGGTAGTTGCTATAATTACTGGTATATCTCTAAAGCTTTTAAGCTTTTTGATAATTATTTCCAATATTGATTCTCCCTCATAAAACTTCCTGATCACTTTGTCAGAAAATCTTACAGAACCTGTTCTGGCCTGGACAATGAATCCAATTTTCAGATTAGTGTTCATTACAAATGAACCAATTATAATTATAAAACAGATTCTAAAAATATAAACTTTTCTTCGAAAACACGACTTTGTTTTATATAATATATTTCTTTAATTATCCTTATGCTGATTTTATTATTTTTGCCAATAAAGCTAATAATAAAAAACCTGTATTAATGGAATATATTCTTTCAAATAAAGAATTTAAAGGGTCACGTAAATACTCCGGAATATACTATACAGGTAGCTTTATAGCTGAAAATGATATTCTAAGTATTACCGAAGGTGAAATAATCAGGGATGAGCCTCTTAAGCTGGCTCCCGGCGCCAGGAAAGCAGACAGTTTCATTGGATCTTATAATGTTCTTGCCTATTCGCCTCGTGAGAAACATATAATTATACGGAATGATGAGCTGGGCATGCTTCCCTTATATTATTTCCATAAAAAAGATACATTTATTGCATCAAATAACCTGTGGCTGATTATAACCAATATTGATCCTGATGATCTGAGATTAAACATACCGATAATAAAATCCTTCATTCATTTTAACAGGATTCCCGACGAATCGGGGACGTTTTTCGAAAATATAAGCCTGCTGCCGTCTGCGGGCAAACTGGTATATGATATTTCCGCCAATAAGATTCAAATCTCAAACTACTGGGATCTTGAACAGAATCCTGATAAGAATCTAAAAATTGGTGATGCCGTTGAACTGTTAGACCAGGACCTGACAAGGTTATTCAGGTATCTGAAAAATAAGTATCCCGAAAGGACCTTTGGTTTTGGAAACAGCGGGGGACTTGATTCACGTCTTATCCCGCTATATGCAAGGGAATCGGACCTTCCTGTTACAGCATTTATCACCGGAAATCCCAGGCCACGAAAATTACTTTATTCCACATCTCATAAAAGTGCTGTCAAAATAGCCAGTGAATTAAACTTCGCTCATCATAATATAAGTTACAAACCCTCAAATTTTGAAGAAAGACTTCTGCTTGACATAAGAAACAATCCCTTGAGCAACAACCAGGTGCTTAAAAATCCCTTTGATAAATTACCCTTATTTGATTATATGTTTTGCGGAGGCAACGGTTTTATTATAAGTAATGACAGTAACAAATGGAAAGATTTTAAAAAACTTGATGAAAAAGACCAGAAAATTCAGTTTATATATGATTATCTGAATAAACTGAAATACAGCTCCAGGCAGGAGAAAGTATTAAATGCGCTGTTTAATGTCAGGAATAAGGCCAAAACATATTTATATAATTCCTTTTTCAGGGATACAAAAACCTGCTTTTTGCAATACTTCGCGAATTTCTATGAAAAACACGGGCATAAAGACAATATAAGCTTTATACGCTCATTTCATCAAAGTATATTCAACAGGCATTCACCCGGCGGTGGTTTTGAATCGGTAAACAGAACGAAAAAGTCATTTTACCTGTATTTCCCCTGGGCAATAGCCAACACACTGAGATGGCAGGATGATTATTTCTTTGACCGTAAAATTCTAAAAGAACTTATACTTAAGAAAGACAAGCGTTTAGCATTAATACCGGACCAGGAAGGAAGGAACCTAGTTCGCCCTGCCGGCAAATATTTAACAACAGCAAGGTTAGTTTTGCGCGGGAGCGGACTCGATTATCGTGAATGGTATAAACATCATGCCATTTCAGGAGCTACATTAAATATATTACACAGAGACAATCCTCTCTTTGATGAACTTATAGAAGGTAAAAAAAATATACACCTGTTAAATAAGCTGCATGCCAATATCATTCTTGACATACTTAAGATCAAGAAAATTCTGGATATTATCTATTATAAAGAATTCGGTTTTATCTTTAACAAATCATTTGAAATAAAATAATGCAAAAAAGGATTATCGGAATATTAGGAGGAGTAGGTCCTTATGCCGGACTGGACCTGGTAAGAAAGATTTTTGATAATACCAGGGCCGAAAATGATTATGAACATTTGCCTGTAATACTTTATTCTGTTCCGCAGCTTGTGCCTGACCGTACAGATTTTATTACAGGAAAAAGCCCGGTAAATCCTTCAGCAGGAATCATAAAGTGTTTGAAAAACCTGGTTAATGCCGGGGCAGGTATAGCAGCTATTGCCTGTAATAATGCCCATGCTGCGGTAATATTTGATCCTGTTAAGGAATGGTGCAGGCGGGAATCAGACCTTGAACTGGTAAGTATCGTTGATTCGACAGTGGAATACACACTTAGTATATCACCCTCCGTACGAAAAGTCGGGATACTTGCAGTATATGGAACGTATAAATCGCAGGTTTATGAAAAGGCTTTGCTTAATAAGGGTGTGGAGGTAATTGAGATTACGGAAAAAATGAAAAATCATGTACATAATATTATCTGGGACCCTGAATATGGCATCAAAGCATTTTCCAGTCCGGTTACCACCAAAGCCCGCAATGAATTAATGAATATCATTAATTACATGATACAGGATAAAGCCGATGCAATTATACTTGCATGCACCGAGATACCCCTGTCCATCACCGAAAAAAAAATTAATAATACTGTTATTATTGATTCCAATGAAATCCTGGCGAGAAAGCTGATTGCCGTATGTGATCCTGAAAGGCTGAAGCCTTTGTAATGCCGCGACAAATAAAGTTCCTTTAATTATCAGGCCTCAGCTTCTTTTTTATCACCTGCAACGTTTTTGCCCATATCCCGTTAACATCATCCGAAGTATTTAACAGGACAATAAATATCCCATAGACAGATACTATAATAATACTCCTTATCACAAGGTCAATTATGTAGTTATCGAGTTGCGGAAATATATACCCTGCTATAAATGAACCCAGTCCGGCGAGAATAACATAAACAAAATTAATGTTATAGGGTTGCATTTTGAACCTGTATATAATATACAGGAATTTTACCACTGTATTAAGCACTTTTGTAATTAAGAAAGCCCATGCAGCGCCATTTATACCATATTTAGGGATAAGCAGTATCTGAAGGCCCACCAGAATAACAGTTATAACAATCCTCAAATAAGTTATGAACGGATAATATTTTGAAGTTTGTATAAGTATGCCGCTTGTCCCTGATATCATTTCAGCCATGTTGGCTACAGCTATAATTATTATAACCATTATCCCTTCCCCGTACTCGGGTTTAAGGAAACTTAAAATATTGTTTATGTTTAATGTTAACAGCAGCACAAGTATCAGTGCAACGATAAACTGATTCAGGCAGCTTTTAAAATACACCCTGTATATAGTAGCAATATCATTTTTTTTCCATGCATCAGCCAGAACAGCTGAAGAGACCTTAATAAGTGCCCTGGAAGGCATAATAATCAGGGTCCCGAAATAATAAGCAATTGAATAAATTCCTGTATAGCTTAAGTTCATAAAATTATTGACCATATACTTGTCAATGTTTGTACCAACGACCGACCCGGGATTGGATAATAATCCGAATGCCGCAACCCCGATTATCTGGTTTTTCATCTTTTTGTCAATCATTGAAAAATCGGGACGCAGGCTGAACTGGCCTTCCCTGATAAGATAAATGACTATTACTAATGTTGGCAGGCACTGGGAGGCAACCAAAATAAATACAAGCAAATTGAAACTGATAATATTCAGTGCATATGAAACAAGTCCGGCCAAAGTAAGTACCCGCGCAAAAATCTCCTTTAAGAATATACCAAGAGTTGAATTATATAAGACCTTGTTATAGTTATCGAAAATTGTAAAGAAGAGATTGAAGAAGATTAAAGGAATTAACAGAAGAATATACTCAACAAACAACGGTGAATTCTCTATGTTCTTACTGATAAGATAAGGCTTTATTAAAAAGAATATAATCAGTATAAGGACATATCCGGCCATAGCTGTTGAAACTGCAAGAAACAGGAATCCGTTATGCTTTCTTTCTTTATCACGAAAATAAGAGAATAGCCTCGTTGTTACCTGGTTGAATCCCAGGCTTGAGAACTGTGCAAAAATAACTGAAATGGCAACAAGCAGATTTACCAGTCCGACTTCTTCGGGCGCAAGGAAATACTGCATTAAAACTGCTACATTTAAAAACCCCAAAAAAGCACCAGAGTATGTATATATTGTACCTTTTATTGATTGTCTAGCTATAATACCCACGTTATTGACCGGTTAATTTTTACTCAGAAAGAAATAAGTCTATTATTATCCAAACAGTAAAAATAATATTTGATTTAATTAAAAAAGTAATTAGTATTTAAAATAAATAAAAACATTTTAATATTTTAGTTATCAAATTCTAATAAAAAGGTCATGAAAGAAAATAATAAATCCGTTCTGCCTTATATAGTATCTATTTTAATCATCTTCTTTATAGCTTTTTTATATTTTATAATACCTGTTTCACAAGGAAAGAAAATACGCCAGGGAGATATCGTAAATCATCTCGGTGTTTCAAAAGAGATCACGGACTACCGGAGAGAATATAAGGAAGAACCACTCTGGACTGACAGGGTTTTTAGCGGTATGCCCGCCTACCTGATCTCAACAAAATATGACGCAAACAAAATAAGATTATTTCATAGAATATTTACACTAAATGATTTTGTGCCTGTTGGCTATGTATTTCTTTACATGCTGGGATTTTTCATCGCCCTTTTATTATTTGGGGTTGACCCCTGGTTGAGCCTGGCCGGTTCAATTGCCTATGCCTTCTCTTCGTACTTCTTTATTATCATAGAAGCAGGGCATGTCTCAAAAGTAATAGCCCTGGGATATATGCCCCCGGTAATTACGGGGGTGTATGCTGCCTACAATGGCAAATATCTCCTGGGAAGTGCGGCATTCACGTTATTCCTGGCACTGCAGCTATTCATCAACCATCTGCAGATCACCTACTATACAATGATTATAATAATCATCTATATAATCTTCAAATTTGTTGTGTCCATCCGTGATAAAGCATTCCTGTCATTCCTTAAACCCTCCGTATTATTGTTAATTGGCGTTCTTCTTGCTGTAGGGAGCAGCTTTGGGCGTCTCCTTACTACATACGAATATGGTAAATATTCCATAAGGGGGAAATCCGAATTAACATCCGATGCTGAAGATAAAACATCCGGACTGGACAGATCTTATGTTACGCAGTGGAGCTATGGCATAGGTGAGACCATGACACTTTTTATACCTAACTTTAAAGGCGGACCTTCATCCGGGGCCTTTGGTCCCAATTCAAAAACAGCCAAACTAATTGCCCGTTACCGTGGAAAGGAAGAAGCAGCACAGATAATAAAATCAATGCCATCCTACTGGGGGAAGCAACCGTTCACATCCGGACCGGTTTATGCAGGTGCAGCCATATTCTTCCTGTTTGTACTCGGACTTTTTGTCGTTAAGGGACATGTTAAATACTGGCTGTTGACAATAACCGTCATTTCAATAGTATTGGCATGGGGTAAAAATATACCATGGCTTACGAATTTTTTACTGGACTACCTGCCTGGTTATAATAAATTCCGGACCGTATCAATGGCTTTGGTAATTGCTGAATTATCAATGCCTTTAATGGGTATCCTTACCCTAAAAGAGATTTTTACCGGAAATATTGATAAAGCCGGACTGCAAAAGGGTTTGCTATATACAACGATTATTACCGGTGGTATATGTGCTTTATTTATTATCATACCGGGCATATTTTTTAATTTTTCTTCACCTGTTGACGAAAGATATATTGCAATGAATCAGAAAGTACTGGTTGACTTGTTTGTGCAGGACCGTAAAAGCCTGCTGGTACTGGATTCTCTGCGCTCGCTATTGTTCGTCGGGTTAACATCCGGACTACTTTTTATTTACTCTGAAACAAAGTTTGAAGCCTGGATGGGAGCTTTATTTATAGGATTAATAATTCTTCTTGACATGTGGACTGTAAATACCAGGTATTTAAACAGTGAAAATTTTGTAACAAAAAGAGAATATAAAAACCTGATTTATCCGACACAAGCTGATATATATATTCTTCGAAATGAACAATCACAGC
>CAZOLY010000006.1:10709-36809 GCA_964580815.1 uncultured Bacteroidales bacterium | reverse complement strand
GTTAATATTTGAAAAGTCCCGTGGAAACGCGGGACTTTTTTTTAGAGGACAGGGATAGCATTATTTTGTTATATTTGCCTGTAGCAGCAAATATGATTTCGATGCAAGGTAATCTGAAAATTACATGCCTGTGAAAGTCATTCGAATATTGATACTAAGCCTGTTTGTGTTGTTTATTCCCGGATGTAACTTTTCTGTTAATAAAGATGATCAGAAAATAACTGAAGAAATGGAGAAGTCACTGAAATACGGGTTGTTAGATGCATGGTACCCGGCTTCCCTGGATACTTTATATGGAGGATTTTTAAGTGATTTCACATATGACTGGCATCCTGCAGGGCCTCAGAATAAGATGCTGGTAGCCCAGGCAAGGCATTTATGGACAGCTTCGCAAGCAGCCATGTTTTACAATGATGATCGGTACCGGCAAATAGCCCGGCATGCATTCCTGTTTTTAAGGGATAAGATGCTGGATAAAACCTGCGGGGGCTTTTACATGCTGCTCAACCGTGAGGGACAACTGGCCGGTGGCAATTTTGGTGATAGTAAGTTAACATATGGAAATGCATTTGCTATATATGCACTGGCAGCATACTACAGGATGTCCGCTGATACTTCTGCTCTCGATCTTGCGTGTGAAACTTTTATGTGGCTTGATAAATATGGCCATGATACCGAATACAAGGGTTATTTTAGTATTTTACAGCGGGACGGTTCGTGTATTGAACCGGGTGACAGGAATGCAAACAATGTGGACTGGGTTAAAACGGACTGGAAAGACCAGAATACGTCGATTCATCTTCTTGAAGCCTTTACGGAATTATACAAAGTGTGGAATGACAGCTTGCTGAGGGAACGTCTCCTGGAAATGCTTGTACTTATAAGGGATACGATAACAAATGACAGGGGTTCGCTAACCCTTTTCCTTGAAAGGGACTGGACGCCGGTTTCGTTTCGGGATTCATCTTATGCTGTAAGGAACTCAAATTATTACTTTGATCATGTTTCCTTTGGCCATGATGTTGAAACGGCATACCTTATGACAGAAGCTTCCGGTGTTTTGGAAATTGACCCTGATACCATAACACAGGCAATTGCAAAAAAGATGGTCGATCACGCCCTCGGCAATGGCTGGGATAATGAAAGGGGAGGCTTTTATGATGCCGGTTACTATTTTAATGATTCAGGTCCCGTTACAATAATTAACAATGCAAAAATCTGGTGGACGCAGGCCGAGGGATTGAATACCCTGCTTTTAATGTCCATGATATTCCCTGAAGAAGATAAGTATTATAATGCATTTACAAAACAATGGGATTATATAAATAAGTACCTTATTGATCATAAGCACGGAGGCTGGTATGAAGAGGGGCTGGATAACAGTCCGGAAAAACTGAAAGCCCGTATAGGTTATGACTGGATGATCAATTATCATGATGCAAGGGCATTAATGAACTGTATAAAAATGTTAAAGAAATGAAAATAAAGATTATATCGGCCGGCGGCACTATTGACAAGGTCTATTTTGACCGGATGAGTGATTACAAGGTCGGAGAACCTATGATAAAAGAAATGCTTGAGGAGGCAAATTTTAGTCTTGATGTTAGTTTCAGGTCAGTTTTAAAAAAGGACAGCCTGGATTTTACTGATCAGGACAGGGAGTTAATAAAGAAAACAGCCGATGAGGATAGTTGCAGGCACATAGTGATAACCCATGGCACCGATACAATGATTGAAACAGCCAGGGTGCTCCGGGAAATAAAAGGGAAGGTTATTGTATTAACAGGATCCATGCAGCCTGCAAATTTTAAATTTTCAGATGCCCCTTATAATATAGCCTGTGCCCTGATGGCAGTCCAGTTACTAAACCCGGGAGTTTATATAGTGATGAACGGAAAAGTTTTTGATCCCGCCAATGTGAAAAAAGATCGCAGGTCCAATAGTTTTGTGGAGATCAGGTCAAAAGATTCCAAATTTTGAAATCCACATGTCTGCATACGCAAAAACTATTTTTGAACCAAATTATCAATTGATTGTTTATGTACTGATATGGTTAAGTAGTTTTAGGGTTAATATTTATTACTAACCTTAAAGCCCCGGAGAGATCCGGGGCTTTTATTTATCATCCGAAAAATTGATTTTGAAATAATTTATATTTAACTTTAATATTCTATTTTATAATATAGAAAATAAAGGATTTAATCATAATAAGCAGACAGATTAGTATTTTATAAGTTTCATTCAATAAGTCATTACCAGTTAATGTTGAGATTTTAATATCTGTTTTTATGGCTGAAGAAAAAAGTCTCACATATGAAATTGATTTGGATTATAATCTTATAACAGAAGTGTTCGTTGGGGATTATGACATGAATGATATCATATTATTTCAGAAAAAAATATCCGAAGATAAAAGATATGGCAGACCGCTGAATGTTTTGCTTGATTTGAGAAGATCAAACCCCAGGTTTTCAGTTAATGATCTGGATAGTCTTGTATCGGTCAGTGTAAAATTTGGGAATACCTCAAAAAATGTAAAAATAGCCTTTGTATCCGAGTTGCCAAGACATGTTGTTGATTCGGTGATTATTGAGAATATTTTTAAATCAAAAAAAGTTAATGCTGAAGCAAAAGCTTTTTCAACAATTGAAGCAGCCCTTGACTGGTTAAATGTTAACCGGTAAAACCGCCAAATATTTATTGAAAGCGTTTTTCCAGCTCTGAAAGCTGGTTTTTCAGTTCTTTCGGGAGCCGTTCGCCGAAAATGCTCTGGTGTTCCTTAATTAAGGCAATTTCTTCTTTCCACTCGTTTTTATCAACCGAGAGCAATAGTGAAAGATTGATGTTCTTGTCTTCCAATCCACTAATGTCTATGCCATCTATGCTCGGAACATAGCCTATTGGAGTTTTAACAGCTTTCCCTTTACCTTCACAACGTTCAAAGATCCATTTCAGCACACGTACGTTATCTCCAAATCCGGGCCACAGCCACTTGCCGTTCTCGTCTTTTCTGAACCAGTTTACACTGTAAATTCGGGGCAATACATTTTTATCCGTTGCGGTTTTACCTATCTTGATCCAGTGAGCAAAATAATCAGCCATATTGTACCCGGCAAATGGAAGCATTGCAAAAGGATCGCGGCGCACACCTGCTTTCAGGCCAATGGCAGCAGCAGTAACTTCGGACCCGACAACCGAACCCATGAATGTACCATGATTCCAGTCGAATGCTTCATATACCAGCGGGATGGTTTTAGGTCTGCGTCCCCCGAAAAGAAAAGCAGAAACAGGAACACCTTTCGGGTCTTCCCACGCAGGGTCAATGACGGGACACTGCTTTGCAGGAGCAGTAAACCGTGCATTAGGATGTGCAGCAGGCTTGCCTCCCCGGGGATCGTACTTTTCATCAGTCCATGTAATCGTGCCTTCAGGAATATCATATCCTATACCTTCCCACCATACATCTTTGTCAGGAGTCAAAGCTGTATTAGTGAAAATGCAGTTCTCCTGCAGTGAGAGCATGGCATTCGGATTCGTATCCATAGACGTTAACGGGGCAACACCAAAGAAACCTGCTTCGGGATTTATAGCATATAGCCGTCCATCTTCGCCGAATTTCATCCATGCAATATCATCACCGACACATTCAACTTTCCATCCGGGAATGGTTGGAACAAGCATAGCCAGGTTTGTTTTGCCACATGCACTTGGAAAGGCTGCTGCAAAATACTTTTTAACTCCTTCCGGACTGGTAATTCCGAGGATAAGCATATGTTCAGCCATCCAGCCTTCATTTTTGGCTATAAATGATGCAATCCTCAGCGCCAGGCACTTTTTGCCCAAAAGGGCATTTCCTCCATACCCGCTCCCGTATGACCATATTTCCTGTGTTTCAGGAAAGTGAGTGATATATTTTTGTTCGATGGGGGCACAGGGCCATTTTTTATCCTGCTGTCCCGGCTTCAATGGATATCCCACAGAATGGACGCACGGTATAAAGTCACCATTTCCGAGAATGTCGAGAACAACCTTTCCCATCCTTGTCATTATTCTCATATTCGTAACGACATAAGGTGAATCGGTTAGCTGAATGCCGATTTTGGAAATTTTTGATCCTAAGGGGCCCATGCTAAAAGGAATAACATACAATGTTCTTCCTTTCATGCAACCTTTATATGACTTTAGCAGAGTTTTTTTCATTTCAGCCGGTGAAGCCCAGTTATTAGTCGGACCGGCATCTTCTTTAGTTTTGGTACAAATGAAAGTCCTGTTTTCAACCCGTGCCACATCACTTGGATCGGACTGAAAATAATAACTGTTCGGCCTTTTTGCTTCGTTTAGCTTTACTGCCGCTCCGGATGCGGCCGAATCATCCAGGAGACGCTTATATTCTTCATCGGAACCATTGCACCAGTGAATTTTATCAGGCATACATATTTCCGCCCATTCATTAACCCATTTAATTAATTTCTGGTTGTTTGTCATCATAATTTGTTTTGTTTAAATAATTAATATATATTTTTTTACCTGTCCAGGTCTTTGCATGCGTTATACAGATTTTCAATCAAATCCGGAATTCTCGATTGAGGTACAGACGAAAATGCCAGGCGAATAACATTTCCGAAAACAATTACGCCTGTGCTGTAATTATTCAGCAGGTGAACCCTCACTTGCTCTGCATCCAGGCCCTTATTAAGTTTTACGCACATGAAATAACCGGAATTGAAAGGCAAAGGCTCGAAATATTCCGAATATTTTGGCTGGGAAATAGTTTCTCTCAGCTTGGTGTACCTGGACTTTAAAATATCGTATTTTTTTTGTTTTGAATCGTTATAGCTATCTTGTGAATAAACTGCCTGGAGGGCAGACTGTGATAAATGGCTTATGTTTGATATATTTCCGCGAATGGCACCGGCTGTTTTATTTTCTATAGCTTCGTAAAGTTCCCGGGTTCCGTTTTTGATACCAAAAGTGATGAAACCGACTCTGAATCCCCACACATAATCTTCTTTTGTAGGGCCATCCACTTTCACGGCCAGGACACGCTCATGAAGGTTTGCAAGCCTGGTAAAAATCGATTCTTTAAAAACTTTATCTTCATAAACCAGTCCGAAATATGCATCATCGACCAGCACGATCATTTTTTTGCCGTTCTTAGCCTGGCTGTTAATTGCATCAATAATAAGATCAATTTCCGTGATAAGCGGTGTATATCCCGAAGGATTATTGGGGAAATTCAGCAGTACGATTATCTTTTCCTGCTGAATTTCATTTAATGTTCCGGCAAATGAATCCATATTGAAACCTCCTTTTTGAAACAACTCAAATGTCCTGATTTTTACCCCATACCCATTTTCAAATATAAGATTATAGTTTTCCCAGTAGAGATCAGACAGTACCAAGGCATCACCTTCATCAACAAATAAATAACCTGCCATGCTCATGCCGTGAGTCACTCCGTTTGTTGCTATCGGGGTGCTAATCATTGTGTTGTTCAATGCCGGATTCTTTTTGCAGATAAAATTTTTCCATAAATCCCTTAAATCTTTTTTTCCAAAACTCGGAGCATATGGAAATACGCTATTTACAGGCAGGTTAATCAGCGGTCCGAATTCAGGCAGGTGCATTGAGGAGTTATCGTCTTCAATAGCCTCGCCTATCGTTGCATTTATATTCTTGCCTTTGGCCTGGGCAGCCTGTGAAAGTATACCAAGCTTCGGAAAAAAGATGTTTTTCCCCTTTTCGCTTAACATTTTGAGGACATTTGGATTCTGCTTTTCAACTATATTGTTTAGAAACCTGGCTTGTTTATCCATATTTAAAGAAATTTAATTTATTTAAGTTACACTTAAAAATAAAAACTTCATCATAATATTTTTTTTCACTCCTGTATTTATATATAAGGAGGAGTAACTATCCATATTACACGTGCTGATGTATTACCAATATTTTTTATGTTGCATGAGATGTTTGAATTGAAGTAAAAGTTATCTCCTTTTTCCATAATATACTGGTTGTTTTCAAGGGTCATCAGTAACTTTCCCTGGAGGACATGGATAAATTCCTGTCCCGGATGTTCTGTCATAATATCCGACGAATCGGAATTTTCAACAAATTTCAACATATAAGGTTCCATCTGTTTGCCTGTATCGTGGTGTGATAAAAGGAAAAGACTGGTACCGCTTGAGTTTACCTTTACAAATCTAATATCACCTTCTTTAATCAGCGGATTCCTGGTGAGGGTTTCATTTTCGCCAATCAGGTCACCAACGGTTGTATAGAGGCTGTTCGCGATGGTCTTGAGAGTCAGAATCGAAGGAAAGGCTTTGGCATTTTCAATCTGAGATAAAGCGCTGGCACTGATGCCTACTTTTTTGGAAAGGTCTATCAGGGGCATATTCAGACTTTCCCTTTTACGCTTTATTCTTTCTCCAAGCCTGTTCATAAAGACCAGTATTAATGTCCTTTAATTACAAAACTAGTCTTTTTTTAAAAAAAAATTAAGTAATACTTAAATTATTTTATTTATTATTTATTAACGGGGGATTGTTAATTTCTCTTTAATCCAAAAGAGTTCTAGTTGTGTTTCAGCAGCTTTCCGGACTGTACTTTTTGTTTCTTAATCATAATTACAGCAATGACTGACAGGTAAATATATGTATTCAGCATAAAAAGCCGCTGCCATAATCCTTTATAGGTTGAGAAAAAATTTGTTTTATCAGGTGAATACCTGGATAAAAAAAGTAATATAGTAATAATGCCGGTAACAAATACAATCCAGGACATGCGATAAAAAGAAGGCATTTCTGACCTGGCAATTACATTTTTCATAATATAAGGAAGGAGTAATATGGCAACCACACCTATACCTCCAAGTGTATTATGAATAAGGGCAGGAGTTATAAGTCCGTTTGCCAGATGATCCAATTTAAACGCCCCCGACCCGATTCCTTCTCCCAGGCCATACAGTATTATTAACCAGGAAGCAAATGTGGCATAGCTTCCTTTCATAGAAAATGCTTTTTTAAATCCGGTTCCAAAGAATGTTATGAGTACTCCCATTATTATCCACCAAGTCGAAATTTCTTCAGAAACACTGCTGGCAGAAGAGCCCAATATACTCATTGAATCCTTCAGATGGTTGTACCCCGGGTAATATGCACCAAGAACAAACAGGACAGCAAATTCTCCCACACAAGCTGTAATGCATGCAATGGCTGAGGCAATAATATAATTTGCTGAGTTTCTCATTGTATTAAGGTTTGAAAACATGTGCCAGGACCGAAGGCACCTGAAGCAAGTCATAATCATGCTGGTAAATCAGATACTTGTTATACCATACGGGTTCAAATTTTTCCTTGTATTCGCGCAATCCTTTGAAATGTGAAAGAGACCTGATTCTTTCATATGCAAATCTCATTGACTTCTCCGGAAAAGTGTTGGGATCATTCAATCCGCTCATGGGTGCAAACCCCATATTCAGGTAGGTAATATTCTGACTTTTTAAGTATTTGATAAGCTCAATTAAGATAAAATCCATGACACCATTGGGAGCATCTTTTATTTTCCTGATCAGGTCATAAGTAGCTTCACCTTTGGCATAGTCAGGTATGATATTCAGAAAGGCAAAAATTTTTTCTTCTTCATTTTCAACCGTCATAATTGTTTGTTCTTTGAATTCCTGCCAGTCAAACATGCCCTGCGAAAATAAGATCTCGGTTCTGTTCCTGTCATTCAACCACTCATCATTTACCGATTTTATTTTTTGAAGTACACCGTCTTTTACTGGCGGAGTATGAACTGTAGTTTTATAGCCCTGTTCAGTTACTTTATTTACTGCATTGCGCAATGATTTCTTACTGCCGCCTGCGAGGTCAAATGTCGAAATGTCAACTATGCCTTCCTGTCCCAGGAACAGATCCTTTTTACGAAGTTTGTGATAAATTCTGAGAGTTGTTTCGGGAACTCGATAATAGATGCTTTTCAGTCCGTTCTGATAGCAATATTTATCAAATTCACCGATGCATTTTTTTAATTCTCCGGTGTTTTTAGCAACCGGATTTTCAAGAACAACAGCAAAACTTCCTGAAATACGATAGGCCAGAAAGGCCTTTTTGCTTTCTGAAAAGAAAATAAATTTATCGCTGTATGTTTTAAAATAATCCAGCGATGATTTTCCATAAGCTTTTAGTAAATCTTTAGCCAGGGCTAATTCTTCATCCGAAACATTTTTTTTGGGTGTATAAGACCAAACCAAAGTATAAATTAAAAAAGCGATTGAAAGAAATCCGCTGATATTTATAGAATAGAGAAAATACTTTGCAAAAGAGCTGGCCGGAAGCAGCTCATCGCTCCCGATTAAAAAATAATTCTGTAGAGCAAACCGTAACGACTGCACAAGACTGAAATCTATGCCAAAATGTTTCCTGTTTAAAAAATAAAAGCCCACAGTTGCATATAACAGGACAGCTACAGTAAGTAGCAGGGAGGTCTGCAGGCCTACATTTCGTAACCGGGGATTGGACCTGACATAATATTCTTTGCGTGTTACTATTAAAACAGCAATTACCAGGAGAGCAATAGATGCTTCTTCATAATCTATAGCTTTAGTAATATGACTGATAAGTGACAAAATACTTAAAGCAAGGGCAAAAAGCCATGCAGTCCTCAAACCCTTCAGCATAAAAGCCGCGGTCACCAGCAAAAATAATCCTGCAACCATAACCAGGTAATTGGAAGCATGAATTATCTCGACGGGAAGGAAATCTTTTAAAAGGGTTAATCTTTCAGAAATAGCCGGTGTTAAGACAGAGACTATATTTAATATTCCCAGTCCCATCAGGAAAAGTGCAGGAAGGATACGCATCAGTAATTTATTCAATTTTGAGAGGAAAGCCAGAATTCCTGTAAACAAAGGCAGCCAGAATTCAAAGAACCGGTATAAAAAAGTTATGGCAATTGCCGCCACACTCCCGAAGCCAAAACGAATGAGGACGAAAGTCATTGAGACTTCGATCGCGCCAAGTCCCCGTAAAAATGGAGAGACTATAAGAAATATTACAGAAATAATATAACCCATTACAGCTGCATATAATGAGGGATTAATATTGAGAGCCGTCATTGCAATATACAAATGCGCTATACCGCTAAATTCGATTACGACGGAAATAACGACTGTTAAAAGAAATTTTTTCCTGTCAATTTTGCTGTTCTGCAAATCATTCATAAAAACTTCTGTTGCAGGAACCAGTTTTATCAGCAGGGAATAGACAATCCCTTTATAAATTATGGAGCGATATGTAAGGAATGAAGCAACGATTAAAAGCACCACAGCGCTCAAGGCATACCATTCACCAGATCCTGTCGTTCCTTCCACAACCGAATATATGAATGCAGGTACAGCTACAATAACTACCGATAGTATTCCTGTAAAGGCGTATACAGAAGAAGCAAAATGAATCTGTGTTTTTCTTATTCCTTTATTTTCTATTGCACCCGTATAAAATGCAAGTGAAGAAATTCCTCCTGCCGGTAAAAAAACACTGATAAAATTTCTTTTAATAAAAAGAACAGTCGAATCAAGTAAAGAAACCTTGTTTTTAACCGATGCAAATGCAAAAACATACATTTGTCCCTGGAGCATAATATAAACTGCAGTCAGGCAAATTCCGACAAGCACCCATTGCCACCTTGCAGCAGTCAGCACATTTTTTACCTCAACCAATTCTGCACTTTCATGCTTAATAAACCAGATCCCGATAGCAATAAAGAAAAAGGTAACTATGAACTGGATAATAATTTTACTGTTTTCACGTAAAAAAGGGGCTGCATGTTCTTTGAAATGGTATGATAAAGTACTTATGTGTATTGATCTTTTCATGTCGAAAATCACAAAATTATTTCACATGATATGATTTGGAACGAATGAGTGTTAAAATTTTTTTAAATATAGGTTAAAATAGTTGAAGTGCAAAGAGTTAGACTTAAACCGCGACGTCTATATCAATCCATATCCGCATACATGATTTTTTCTTATAGGTTTTAACCGGCAGATATAAATTCCGGATATTGATATTATTCTTTCTCTTTATGACATGATAAGATTAAAAGCACCAGTATTAAACAGGAATGTTCTTTTCATAGTCTGATCTGACCTTATAAGTAGTCAATAAACAGCGCCCATTTTGGCGATATGCGTTTTTAACAGGTGTTATTAATTAATCTTTTTCCCTTTATATGTATAATTATATATGGCAGCAGGAGTAAGAAAATAATAAAATTTAATACTGTCATTTTTAAATTTTCCACTTAAGTGATAACCACCAAAAGTTAATTTTCTGAAATTAAAATCTACCTCCTGAATATTTGAGATTTGCAACATTTTAAAGTCATTATGTTTGAAAATGTCTATAGTATCTTGATAAGTTGAGTACACTGCCGGATTTTGATGTGCATCACAGTAGTTTACCGTACAATCATATAGTCCGGTATAAGCGTTTCTATAATCAAACTTCAATGAATCAATAGTATCCTTTTTTATTTCATACCGGAATCTCATTTTAGTATTGTTTGCATCAATAACCTCTAAATCAAGTAGTATATTAATGTTAATATTAATTGTGAATGGTCCTTCACCTGCAAATGTATCAGGATTAATCCAGTTGTAATTGTATGGAGCCTTACCATTCGATGAGTTAACATAAAAAGTCATTGAAATACTGTCGTTGGGATAGCAAATCAAGCTGGTAATGTTCATACTAACATCAAACGTTAATTTATCAGTGTCTTTTCTACATGATATTATAAAGAAAAAGGACATTAAAACCACAAATTTCAGAATTGTTTTCATCCTAATTAGGTTTTATAATGCTTGCTAACGATTATGCATGTTGGTTGTAGCCTTATAATGCATAGATATCAATATTCCTGAATACTCCTATTTTGTTTTTAATAAATGGTTGAATACTTTGTTCTTTATATGTTTCCTTATTGTAAATGATAAGATATTTTGCTCCAAGATTGATTTTTTCTTTAATTCTTGCACTATCTGCCGATATTCCAAAGTTTGTCCATCCCTTCTGATTCATAAAATATAAACTAATATTTATGCTGTTATCCGATAAACTAATTACTCTATCATCTTTTTTAATCCCGATAGATCGCAGATATGGGGTAATTTTTTCAAGTGGCTGTATATCTTCTATGTAATATTTGTTTTGCCATCCTTCGCAGTTATATCGGTATTCAATTCTTGTTCTTGCAAAATCAATGTTATAAATAAGAAATACAATTACTATAATTCTAAAAAGTGCGGAAGTGTAAATTATATTAAATTTATCTTTTAACATGGATAAAAAACCCAAAATTACTATTGGTATTAAGATAAATAAATTTATTACATAATAATCATGGTGTTTTAAAGCTTCAAAAAACAGAATAATAAATAACAGAAAACCTATTGAAATAAAAATAGTTAAAAGGAGTATTATTTTGTTTACCCGTTTATAAAATACAAGTACGGAAACAAACATAAAAACAAAAACGAATTGAGTATCACTTCTGAAATAATCCCACTTTATGTGTTCATTTATATAATCAAGAATTATCTTGATTTGAGGTATGTCCAGTTTCCATATTGGCAAGATTCCAATTAGGAAAAATCCTGCATTGTATTTGGCGTTATAGTTTTTGGTGTACATATACCATATAATCGGTATAATCAAGACACTAACCAATATAAAGATTTGTTTCAACGGATGTTGAAATATTTTTCTGTCCCGATTTAATTTCACATTGAATAATTCGAATATGAATAATCCCACTATGGCCATATAACTTAATAAAGACGTGATTTTTAACAAACCAGCAATGGCATAAAAGAATGCAAAAAGATACAAGTGTATGTTTGCTGATGATTGGATGAATCTAAAAAAGAAATACAGTCCGATAAGAGCCAATGAAAATGCCGGAATATCCATTAAAAAGTTATTGGCATAATATACAAGAGTTGGGGAAGTAAACAAAAACAAGGAACCTGCTATTGCTAATATTGAGTCTTTTATTGTATTTTCAAATATTTTAAACAATGCAAAAAGACCTGAGAAAAAAAACAGCAAGACAACAAGTCTATAAATAAATTCATGATGTCCAAAGACTTTCCATAATTTTGCAACTAAAAAATATATCAAAGGAAAATCACTGACAGTTTTACCTGTGCCATCCCTTCCCAAATAATGAATTGATGGTTCCAAAAAAGGATTATTATCCTGATAATAATTCATAGTAATTGACAAGCAATCGCATTGTCTCCATTGATGAATACTTTGAGGTGATTTGAACAGAATATCCTGGTAATTATATACCATAGAAAATATTAGAAATAAAAAAATGAAAATCCATTTGGAGTATTTTGGGAAGTAATTATATTTTTGAAGAGCGTGTACAAACTCATTTATTTTTATGTAGATCTGTTTAAAAATCACTGCCAAATTACCTATGACAGGCTTCTTCATGTTATTTTATTTTTACTAATATTCTTAATTACACCCTATCAACGGATAAATTCAATCCCTTATAAATAGAACTTTAACAAACTGTAATATTTATTCTTATCTTGACCGCTAATTTTTTTTCTCAGAAGTTTTTCGTGAATTTACTTTAACTTGTTACTCTTTTTTCTGATTTATTAAACGTCCTGATTAATATTGTCCTGAAACTCTATCTTTATTTGCCAAGCTGTTTAAAATAAACTAGTTAATAGATATTTTTATATTTCCTTGAATAAAATTAAGTAAATTTATTTAATAAATATTTATTTGCATAATATAAAATAATGTTGATATCCGGGGCATATCAATTATTTTTATATATGCAGCAAATTCAGGATTTAATTGTGAAAACCAGGGATTATACCTGTAAGCTATGAAAATACTGCAGGATTAACAGGTAATTAAATTAAGAATATTGGTATAAGAGAAAGTGGCCGTCTCAGATATTTTGAGACGGCCATCATATCTGTTCAACTTAAATTACAAAAAAAACTTATTCAAATCCCGGTACAAATTGTTTTAATACACCTTCATTACATGACCTGATTTCTCCTGCAGGAATAGGCAACATACCCCAGGTATCAATATTGAACTGACGTCCTATAAATTCATCTTTTATAACATAATCAGGGAAAGTAGAAGTGTCCCATGTTGCATCTATTTTTTCTTTGGCATAATCTAATCCACGCCTCATTAAGTCCCATTTCCTGTGACCTTCACCTGCAAATTCAACCCGGCGTTCATGGTAAATGTCATCAAGGGTTATTGATGTTTTGGCAGCAGCATCGCCCATAGCCCTTGTTCTTACCTGGTTAAAGTATCCAAGAGCTTTTTGCGGATCATCATCCATAAATAGTTCTGAAGCAATTAATAAAACTTCTGCATACCGCATATCCTTATAGTTTATCGGCCAGTTAAGTGGCTGCTCACCACCGGAGGTAGGATTATATGCTGACTGGGGCATGTACTTATAATTGAAATAACCTGTATTCTGGAATCCTTTTCCGTAAGTGCCCAGACTATCCTCCGCATCATAGACTGTCACATTCTTTCTTGGGTCTCCCTCTTCAAACTCGTTTACCAGAGTAAAGGTCAGTGTAGCAAAACTCCAGCCCGCTGTTATTTTTGGATCAGATATCGGAGGCCTTATCCCATAGATATGAGCTGAAAAATTACCGTCCCTGTTCATATTATCATCGGCAAAATATGATTTGCCCTGGTCTGAGTATTGCCATTCGAAAATTGATTCCTCGTTATTTTGATTACCCCAATCAAAAATATCAGCATAATTGGGTAATAAAATGTACCGGTTGCTGGAAATAATTTCTTCCATCAGGTTTTTTACATATGCTTCGTTTATAACTGTTGTACCGTCTGTCCAGTCGCTTGTAATTCCCATAACCGGTTTGACAAATCCTTCGTAGTACTGGTAAATGCGGGCTATAAGCACCCTGACAACATCTTTGGTAATCCTTCCTTTTTCACTTGATGACACAACTTCTGGCAGCAGTGGCATTGCAGTTAACAAATCCTTGGCAACAAACCGGTAAAGCTCTTCGGGTGTTGATTGCGGTATTGATTTGACCTCTTCTATATCGGTTGGTATTTCAGCAAATAGAGGTGCCCATCCGAACAGTCTGACCAGGTCCCAATAAAAACAGGCGCGTAATGTTAATACCTCTCCTTTCATTCTGTCCCTTTTTCCGGGAGTTACCCAGTCAATTTCACTTTCTTTCTGAAGATAGAGGTTTGCCCTGTAAACGCCCTGGTAAAACTTTTGCCATAAAAGGTTGGAACCGGTCTCAGGATCAATAATACCGATTTCAATAGGCTGCCATGATTCCCACATACCTCCTCCCGGCTCTCCTGCTGCATAAGCATCATCAGAATATATATCCGAATTTATCGGAACGTTTTCCAGTCCGTTGCTGGCACTGTGTGCTTTATATACAGATGCCATGGCAAGTAAAGCATCATTTTCGGTTTTATAGGAGTTTCCTTCCAGTTTATTTATTCTCGGTTCGAGATCCAGAAAATTATCAGCGCAAGAATTCAATCCTGCAATTATTACCAAAATAAAAAGTAGTTTATATAATTTATTCAAGTTCATAATTTTAAGTTTTAAAGTTAATTTCTTAATCTCTATATTATTAGAATACAATATTTACCCCTGCAAGGTATGTTTTGGCCTGAGGATAAATACCATGATCAACACCAATTGGATTAGTGCCATCTGCACCAAAAGGAGTGCCGCCCACTTCAACCTCCATACCCGGATATTTTGTGAAAGTGAGTAAGTTTTCAGACGAAACATAAAACCTTAGCTTGCTGATTTTTATGGCGTTGGTTAATTTCACAGGCACTGTATATCCCAGTGTTACTGACTTCAGCCTTAGAAAATCTGCGTCTTTGACGTAATAGTCGGAAAACTTTTTATAGTTGCCGTTATTATCGGCTATACTTACCCGCGGTTCATCTGTAGATGTACCTTCGCCATGCCAGCGATCCAGCACGTCGGTTGTGAAATTTACATACTTAAGGTCAGATCTTCTGTTTGCCATTATTATCTGATGGCCTAATGCCGAGTACCAGAACATATACAAATCAATTCCTTTCCATGCGAAAGTAATGTTACATCCTGAAGTAATTTTTGGATAAGGATTACCGATATCTGTTTTGTCATAGTCATTAATTCTGTTATCACCATTGGAATCAACAAATATCAAGTCTCCGAGCTTTGCAGCTTTTTGCCAGACCTGAACTTCTGCCAGTTGTTCTTCATCCTGGATGATTCCGGCTGTCTTATACCCGTAAAAGTATCCCATTGGCGTACCAACTTCTGCTCTTAATACATCACCCTGTCCATGAACTGCAGAGCCACCTTTCAGTACATGCCCCACGTTAGGAATATCCAATACTTCGCTTTTGTTAGTGGCTGCAGTAAATACAATACTCATAAACAGATTCCTGGTTATATTATTTTTATAACCTAATTCTATCTCGATTCCCCTGTTTTGAACATCACCACCATTGATCCAGGGTGGATTATTGCCAAGTAAATCGGGAGCCGGTGCTTGTATCAGCCAGTCCTTGGTTTTCTTGTTATAAAAATCGATAGTAAAAGTTAACCTGTTTGAAAGTAATCCCATGTCGGCTCCAATATCCAATTGTTCTGAGGCTTCCCATTTTAGGCCGGCATTGGAAATAAACGTGGGAAGTATACCATTATACATCGTTTTTGTGTCGCCAAAGTAATACCGTTTGTCGTTGGACATAAGACCTATGAAGCGAAAATCGGGAATGTTCTCACTACCGTTTTTACCCCAGCTTGCACGTATTTTCATGAAGTTGAGTACATCATTGCTTGGAAAGAATCCTTCACGTGAAATAACCCAGCCTGCCGAAATTGCAGGAAATTTTGCATACCTGTTTGCCGATCCGAATCTTGAAGAACCATCAATACGCATTACTCCTTCCAATAAATATTTTTCTTTATAGTTATAATTCAATCTTGCGAAAGTGGATGCCAGCGTATGTTCAACAAATTTTCCCGAGGTCTCCTGATCTAAACTTATGGCATTATCAAGATAGGCATGCTCAAAATCATCGAATATAAGAGTATATCTCTTGCCGTAGACCCCTTCATCCCATTCCTTGAAACGAGTCATTCCGATTAGTGCGGTTATATTGTGGTCACCAATGGATTTAGTGTAACTCAATGTATTATCGAGGTTCCACCGCATGTATCTATGGATTTCTTTGGTTACATAATCACTTGAGTCACCACGGGCATTGTTCCTGTGTGTTGCGTCAATGAAATAAACGGGAACATATTGATCATTTGTGACATAAGAGTATTCTGCACCAAAATTAGTGCGAAAAACCAATCCTTTGATTATTCTCAGGTCTACTGAAACATTACCCAGAATCTTATTAGTTTTTTCAGTTCTATTTAGTACATCCAGCATGGCAATAGGATTTGTTATTTCCTGGACACCAACACCATAATCTACAGGCACTCCCCAGGAACCGTCATTATATTTAACCGGCACAATAGGGGGCATATTCATAGCCTGGTTTATACCGGTAAAACCATATTGGTTATTAGCATCAACACCTCTTTTATTAATACTGACGACATTTAAATTATTGGTAACCGTCAGCCTGCCCAACTCATGTGTACTGTTTATGCGGTAGTTTAATCTTTTAAAATTGGATTTTCCTTCAGCTACCAGGCCATCCTGGGAAAAATACGCTATTGAAGTAAGATACGATGATTTTTCACTGCCCCCGCTTACCGTAATTTTATGGCTCATTTTAGGGGCGTTCTTATAAAACATTTCGTCCTGCCAGTCGGTATCGTAATGCATAGTATCAATTGCAGCATCGGTGAAGTAGGGAGTAACTCTACCGTCATTTTCCCCGGCCTCATTAATAATATCTATATATTGGCTGGCATTAAGCATATCCATTTTCCTCCATGGATTCTGAACGCTATAATAACCTTCGTAACTAACCTCGGGTTTCTTACCTATTTTCCCTTGTTTTGTAGTAATCAGAATTACGCCGTTAGCGCCTCTCGTACCGTATATTGCAGCTGATGAAGCATCTTTCAGCACTTCTACGGATTCAACATCTGAAGGATTAAGGTAGTCTAATCCTTCTTTTTCCATAGGCAAACCATCAACCAGGAATAAAGGATCGGGATTACTATTTGTACCCACTCCTCTTATTCGAATGGTCAGATTTTCACCGGGCTGGCCGGAATTATTCATAATCATGACACCGGCTGTTCTGCCCTGTAAAACCTGTTCTATCCTCAGATCACTGGATCTGTCAAGAATATCTGTACTAACTTTTGCTATAGCGCCTGTTACAACACTTTTTTTCTGGATTCCGTATCCGACAACAACAACCTCATCCAGGCCAAGCAATTCAGGCACCAGTACCATATCAATTTTGGTCTGATCACCAACTTCTATTTCTTCAGTTAAGTAACCGACAAATGAAAATACCAAAACGGAATTTTGATCGGTTACAGTTATGGAATAATTTCCATCAACATCAGAAACAGTGCCATTTTCAGTATTTTTCTCAATTATATTGACTCCGGGCAGAGACTCATCATTATTTGCTGTAATAATATTTCCGGTAACCAATATTTCCTGAGCTTTAAGCAAGCTCATAAATAAAATGATTAACAAGAATAATAATAATCTTCTTTTCATAGCTTAAGATTTTTAGAGTTAATTTTTAGTAAAGGAGTTAGTATATAAATCACTAATATATTTTTTTTGAGGTATATAATTAATGATAAAAATGTACTTATTGACACAAATCCTTCTTTTTTGATAATACAAGTAAGCATAATATAGACGAGCTGGTAATAAAGAACCCTAAATAATTTTGAGCTATTTTACAAATATTTTATAAGTATGCTTACAGGAATAGGCAAAATCCTTTGATATATAAAAAAAGCCCGGTCATAAAAACCGGACTTTGTGGTACCACCTGGAATCGAACCAGGGACACCTGGATTTTCAGTCCAGTGCTCTACCTACTGAGCTATGGCACCATAAAATTTGAGCGCTGCAAATCTAAAGAAAAAAATCATTTTACGAAACAAATTTAAAAGCATTATTTATAAAATCACCTATTAGTCTGGTTTATTTTATACTTTTGTATGCCCTTGTTTATAATGGACTACCATACCCATATATTATCAAACGGAATAAGGCTGATACACAACCAGGTTGACAGTCCGGTTGCCCATTGCGGCATTATTATCAGTACGGGCTCAAGGGACGAAAGACCCGAAGAACACGGCATAGTGCATTTTATTGAACACCTCCTGTTCAAGGGAACAAAAAAGAGGAAATCCTTTAGCATATTAAGCAGGATGGAGGATGTTGGCGGTGAAATAAATGCATATACCACAAAGGAGGATACCTGCATTTATTCTACATTTTTCAGTAATTTCTATCCCAGGGCCCTCGAACTCATTAGCGATATAGTTTTTAATTCCGATTTTCCCGAAAGGGAAGTAGAAAAGGAAAAAGTGGTAATTATTGACGAAATAAATTCATATAAGGACACACCCTCGGAAAGGATTTTTGATGAGTTCGAAGAGCTGGTTTTTCGTAACAGTCCTATAGGAAGGAATATCCTTGGAGACAAAGAAAAGCTCAAATCATTTACCAGGGAAGACATTCTTCAGTTTATAACAAGCAGTTACTGTACTGACCAGATGATTGTCTCATCGGTAGGCAACATCAGTTTTAGCAAATTAATTAAACACTTTGACAGTTACTTTGGCCATATCCCAAAAAAGGACACAAGCCGGAAACGCATAAACTATTCAGGTTATTCCCCCCTGTACAGGGAGATGAATTATAACACGCACCAGTCCCATTGTATTATAGGTAACGTTGCCTATAATATTAAAAATGACAGGAGACTTGCCCTTAATTTATTAAATAACCTGCTCGGGGGACCCGGACTTAATTCCAGACTGAGCATGTCGCTGCGTGAGAAGAAAGGATTTGTTTACAATATTGATTCATCTTATACTCCTTACAGCGATACGGGGATTATAAGCATCTATTTCGGGACTGATAAGAAAGATTTAAATATTAGCTTAAAGGCAGTATTGCAGGAATTAAAAAGGCTTAAAACAAAGCCGTTAACAAATTCACAGCTAACAAAGGCCAAAAGGCAAATCCTCGGACAAATTGCCATTTCACTTGAAAACAATGAAAATCTTATGTTGTCGATGGGAAAGAGTTACTTAATTTTTAATAAGGTCGATTCACTGGAAGAGATAAGCAGGAAATTCAATTCTATTACTTCAAAAGACTTGCTGGACGTTGCAAATGATATTTTTAACAAGGCAAAACTGTCATACCTGGTTTATAAATAATCTTATTTCTGATGCTGACGATTGATGAAAGTATTATCGAATACGTACTCAAATACACCTCCCCCGAAGATAAGGTACTTCAGGAGCTGAACAGGGAAACACATTTGAAAGTAATTAAGCCGGAAATGCTCTCAGGGCATCTGCAGGGTAAGATACTGGAAATGATAAGCAAAATGATACACCCTGAGAATATCCTTGAGTTAGGCACTTTCACCGGCTATTCAGCAATCTGCCTTGCAAAGGGACTTAAAAAAGGCGGGAAAGTTCATACTATTGATCGTAATGATGAACTTGTTGAGTTCTCGAAAAAGTTCTTCATGAAGGCAGGCCTCGAAGACATGATAATCCAATATACGGGAGAAGCTAAAGATATCATTCCGGCGATGGATTACTTATTTGATCTTGTTTATATTGATGTAGATAAGGAAGATTATCTGTATATTTATAATTTAATATTTGACAAGGTAACGGCCGGAGGATATATACTGGCAGATAATGTCCTGTGGGGAGGAAAAGTTACAGGTTCATGCAATCAAGGTGATAAAGATTCCAGGGGCATAATAAGATTTAACAATTTTATAAAGGATGATGAGAGGGTTGAAAATACCATACTGCCAATAAGGGACGGATTGATGATTATCAGGAAGTGCCGTTAAACAATTTTAAGGCAGCGTTGTTATTAAGATACCTAACTTACACCTGTAAAAAGGATGGCTACATATTCAATAAAGGATCTGGAGAGGCTTTCAGGAATTAAAGCCCACACCATAAGGATATGGGAAAAGCGTTATAGCCTGATAGCTCCGCAGCGTACGGCAACAAACATTAGACATTATTGTGACGGTGAACTGAAGAAGCTCCTTAACATCTCACTGTTGAACCGCAACGGGATTAAAATTTCAATTCTCGCCAATTTGTCAAATGAAGAAATAAATGAAAAGATAAATCAGCTTATTTATAGCCACAGGGATACTGAAACCATAATTGAGCATCTGGCTATTGCAATGATTGACCTTGATGAGGCCAGGCTGGAAAAGATCTTGTCAAGGGCCATAATGCAGCTGGGATTTGAAGAGACAATTATAAAGGTCTTTTATCCTTTCCTGATAAAGATTGGAGTACTGTGGCAGACAGGAATAATTAATCCGGCCCAGGAGCATTTTATATCTTATCTTATACGCCGGAAATTGCTGGTTGCAATTGACGCTTTAATGACTACCAGCAATCCCGGTTCAAAGAGATTTGCCCTGTTCCTCCCTGAAGGTGAGTACCATGAGTTAGGATTATTGTTTTTTTACTATCTTATTAAAAGGCGTGGCCACCAGGTCATATACTTCGGTCAGTCTGTTCCTCTCAATGATCTGTTCGAAACAAAAAAATTAAAACCCGTAAATTACCTTGTGACTGCTTTTGTATCTTTTAAAAACGGGAAAGATATTTTAAGATATTCAAAAATACTGACCGAACATTTTAATGAACAGATAATATATCTATCGGGCAGTCAGACTGAAAATATCCGGGATAGCCTGCCCAAAAATGTCAGAATAATATCTTCGCCAGGCCAGTTCAGAGATGAGCTGAATAAAATAGCTCCCTTTTAACCTGTTCACCGAAGCTTCAGCGTAGGAGAACCTGTCCAAAAAAAAGGGGTAAGCTACTTATATCGCGCCGCTTCGACCGCCTACCCTTGCTTCCTTCCGGATCTGGGGGGGTTCAGCAGGAGCTGGCCGTATAAGACTTACCCCACTGCAAAACTATTAACTTTTCCGATACCAACCAAAAGAAAAATCGGGATGTTTATATTTAGAAAAATAAAAAACCTATATATTTGTTTGTCTAAATTAAATACACTGTTATGGAAAAACCGAAAAATGACATTTTGCAGTATACAATGACTTATGGTGCTATCCTGGGAGTAACACTGACAATTGTCTCAATAATATTCTATCTCATGGGTTTTATGAAGTTTAATATTTTTATGTCATTGGTGATGTTTATAATAAACGTGGGCATCATAGTCACTGTTGTTATAATCGGCACAAAAAAATACAGGGATGATCTTCTTGGAGGATATATCGATTTTGGAAAAGCATTTCTTATAGGACTGCTAATAGTGGTTTTTTCTTCTTTATTAACGACATTGTACAATATACTATTCAATGCATTTATTGATCCTGATTATTTTGAAAGAACAATGGAAGCTACCAAGGAGTGGATGAGCAATTTCATGTACAAAAGAGGGATCCCTGAAGACCAGATAGATCTGGCTTTGCAACAAATGGACAGCAAGGAAAAACCTTCTGTTGTTTCTATGATTCTCGGGGGCATAATGTCAAGTGCAATCGGAGGTGCCATATTATCACTGATTACCGCTGCAATTTTTAAAAAAGAATCTTTCGATTCACAATAAACAAAACCTAGTATAGATTAATTATTTCCGGATAAATGTCAAATATTGATATATCAGTTGTCATTCCGACCTTTAATGAATCCGAATCAATACCTGAGCTAATTGACGGTATTGTAAGAGTAATGAAAGATAATGGATTTAGCTGGCAGATAATAATGATCGATGATGGCAGCACTGACGGTTCATGGGAAAAAATTGAAGAACGGGTGAAAAAGAACCTGTCAGTTAAGGGCATTAAGTTCAGGCGTAATTATGGCAAGGCAGCTGCTTTGCATTGTGGGTTTAAAGAGGCTGAGGGAGATGTTGTAATTACGATGGATGCGGACTTGCAGGACAGTCCGGATGAGATTCCCGGTTTATACAAGATGATAAAGGAAGAGGGCTATGACCTTGTTTCGGGATGGAAAAAGAAAAGACACGACCCCCTTTCAAAAACAATTCCCAGCAAGTTTTTTAACTGGACTGCAAGAAAGGTAACCGGGATAAAACTACATGATTTTAACTGCGGATTAAAAGCTTATAAGAACAGGGTTGTAAAGAGCATTGAAGTGTATGGCGAGATGCACAGGTATATACCTATAATTGTAAAAAAAGCGGGATTCGCGAAGATAGGTGAAAAGGTTGTACAGCATCAGAAAAGAAAATACGGAGTAACAAAATACGGCGTTGAGCGTTACATGAACGGATTTCTTGCCCTTGTTACCTTATCATTTATTTCGAGGTTTGGCAAGAAACCTATGCATCTTTTCGGTACCCTGGGGACATTAATGTTCATCATAGGTTTTGTTATTGCCTTCTACCTTGGAGCTGACAAACTTATTTCAGTATATAAACATATCAAAGCGCCCCTGGTAACAACAAGTCCGTACTTCTATATTGCTTTAACTGCGATGATAATCGGCACACAGCTTTTTCTGGCAGGATTCCTGGGTGAGCTGATTTCAAGGAGTTCAACCGAAAGGAACTCTTATCAGATAGAAAAGAAGATATAATTTAAAATATAACCGTGCTATTTTCAGTCATTGTACCTGCATTTGGCCGCCCCGGGGAGGTGAAAGAATTGTTGTCAAGCTTTGTTGAACAGCAGTTTAAAGATTTTGAGATAATAATTGTGGATGGCAGCATGGATAACAGCCTTAAGAATCTGGTTGAGGGATTTAGTGATATAATAAATATTCGCTATTTCTATGAGAAGGGGCTGGGTATAAGTGATTCCAGAAATATGGGTGCGGAAAAAGCAGCCGGTGAGTACCTTGTATTCATGGATTCAGATTGTATTGTAGCTCCCGGCTATTTTGAGAATATAAATAATTTTCTTTCAGGTACGAAGGTAGACGGATTTACCGGTCCGGATAAAGCGCATCCATCCTTTTCAAGGGTACAGAAAGCAATTAACTATGCCATGACATCGCATTTCACAACAGGAGGCATAAGGGGACAGAGGGTTCATGTAGGGAAGATACACCTGCGGGGTTTTAATATGGGCATATCGAAGGAAGCTTTTACCAAAATAGGGGGATTCAGCGGTTTAAAGGTAGGTGAGGATATCGATATCAGCCTGAGGTTCCGGGAAGCCGGCTATAATGCAGCACTTATCTATAATGCTTTCGTTTATCATAAAAGAAAAACCAGCCTCCTCAAGTTTTTTATTCAGCTGTTTCTTCATGGCAAGGCAAGGATTGACTTATTTAAGAGGCACAGGAACTCACTTAAGCCGCTTTATTTCATGCCGGCACTCTTTGTTCTTTACCTGTTGACGGGAGTTTCGACAATATTTTTCTGTAATTATTATTTTGTCTTTTTCATGTTAACCATCCTTTTTTACTGCCTTATATTATTTACGGATGCTTCAACCAGGAATAAAAGCATTGTTGTCGGCTCACTCAGCGTATATAGCTCAATAATAATGCTGGTTGCTTATGGAACGGGATTTATATACAATTTTGCAGGGAGAATAATATTCAGAAGCAAAAAGGAAAGCATAAGGCCTATGATAATTAAGGAATAAGGATTCATTCAACTCTTTTATCATAATTGTAGCCCATAGAATATTTTTCACCCTTTAATTTTCTGTTTAAGACCTGCTTTATCGAGTGGAAAATGATAATATGTATGTCTTCGGTAACTTCCATGTCACTAACAGGAGCAAGAATAAGTATATCGGCCAGTTCCTTCAGTTTACCTCCCTTATATCCGCAAAATCCTACTACCGTAGCACCGAGCCCCTTGGCATAATTCAGGGACTTAATGATATTTGGCGAATTACCGCTTCCCGATATGCCTATTACAACATCATCTTTCCTGAGAAAGGTTTTTAACTGTTCGTAAAAAACCTCATCGTAGGTAAGATCGTTGGATATTGCAGTTAATGAAGGAATATTATCGTTCAGGCATAATACCTTAAACCTTTTCTCAAGTCCAAAGGATATACCTTTCATAAAATCTCCTGCAACATGCGAGGCAGTGGCAGCGCTTCCCCCATTGCCAAAAATATAGATTGTGTTCCCCCTGTTGTAACACTCGTAGATTCTGTCAATGAATTTACTGATCGCCCGGATATCTATTTTGGCAAGGGTCTCACTAACTTTTTCAAAGTAATTACTGAAGTGTTCATTTAAGCTGTTCATCAGCAAAGTATATTAGTTTAGAACCGTCCTGTTCAAATTTAAATTCAAAATTATAAAGTGGCTTTAAAGAATCCTTTAATTTTTGCTGTTTGTGTTTTTCACAATAAAACAGGAAGAATCCGCCCCCTCCGGCGCCCAGCAGTTTACCACCTTCAGCGCCATTCTTCAATCCTGTATTGTAGATTTCTTCAATATCTTTATTACTGATTTGTGTTGCCAGTTTCTGCTTGAGGATCCAGTTCTCGTGCAGGAGCTTGCCAAAATCATTAATCCTTTCACTATAAAGGCTGTCTCTCAGCTCAGGAACAAGGCCAACCATTGACTTCAGTGTATTGAACTTATCTTCCTGTGAGGCATTCTTTTTTTGTTCGGATAATATTTCCGAGGCGTTGCGCTGGTTCCCTGTATAAAACATTATCAGGTTTTCCTGCAGCCTGTCATAAATCTCATTTTTTATATAAAGAGGTTCAATACGCACACTCCCATCCCGGTTAAAATAATAAATATTCAGGCCGCCTATCGCTGCAGCATATTGATCCTGTTTACCTATAGGCTCTTTGAGGACATCTATTTCAATCTCACATGCTCCTTCGGCAAGTTCTTCCGCAGATGCATATTGCCTTTTAATTGCATACAGGTTATGCAGCAGTCCGACCGTGAATGAAGATGAAGAGCCCATACCTGTTCCAGCAGGTATATCTGCTATCGAGCTTATTTCTATCCCTCCCCTTATTCCTGCCTTTCTCAATGCCTCCCTGAGAATAGGATGCTTCAAATCATCAATTCTGTTAACAGTTTCTGTTTTTGAGTATTTTGCCCTTACCTGGTCTTTGAAGAAGAACTTATGTGAGGATATATACATGTATTTATTAATGGATGTGCTAAGCACCGCTCCCTGGTGCCTGGAATAGAATGTTTCCATGTCGGAGCCTCCGCCAACAAAGCTAATCCTGAATGGAGTCCTTGTGATTATCATTTTACTGATGAATTAATTACAAAGTCAGTAAATTTACTTTCTTTTTCTATTAGTTTATATTCATCTTCACTCCTTTTTTCCAACAACAGTTTTATTTCACTGTCGTTTTTGCCGCGCCAGTAATAATATTCTTTTATCCTGGTTCTGAATGTTTGTTCATCAACCTTTAAGAATATTTTTAAATCTGACAAATCACGCAACTCTTTTCTGCTTAACGCGACAATGCCCTCAATTATTATAATATCTTCATTCTTAAACAGGTATTCAAGGGGCTGTGCCTTTCTTTCGGGGTGGTTAGGGTAGGAGTGAAGCATAACTTTCTGTCCCCCCAGTATTTTTTGCATATCTTTAACAATGTCATTTATTCTGAACCTGTCATATACATTCATGCAATGGTCTCTTTGATCCTCGGGCAATATCCAGTTGTCAAGGTCAATCTTCAGAACCTTTAATCCGTGTTCAAGGAATTTGTAATATATATATGATGCAAAATTGCTTTTACCTGTCTTTGCGTTGCCGCCTATACTTATGATGAAGGGTTTCTTGTTTTTATTTTCGCAATATTTTTTGAACATGCGCCCAAGTGCCGGGCTATAGGGCTCATTTACTATGAATTTCAC
>CAZOLY010000006.1:0-10609 GCA_964580815.1 uncultured Bacteroidales bacterium | reverse complement strand
CAGTAATATATGGCATCCAGTTTTGCATGATTATTGCCAAGCTCTGTTTCAATTTTTTTATGTATGTACTCCAGTTCCTCTACAGTACAGAGATTTCTTGCTATAACAGACTGGTTTGTTACAATAACAGACAGGTATTCAGTCTTATTCACTTCTCTGATGGCTTCAGGTGTGAAGTCGAACAATGCCATGTCCTCGTGCTTATATATAAAGTCTTTCTCAATACTTATCACCCCGTCACGATCCATAAATATAGCTTTCTGTTTATTCCCGAAATTGAACTTCCGTATTTTTCCTGTTTTGTAGTCTTCTCTTACCTGTTCAATCCTTTCCGGCGTTCCGGTATCTTTAAGGTATTCAAAGGTGTTGTAACCGAACATCATGGTGTCTTTGAAGATGCGGGGGAATATATCTCTTCCGAAATCCGCCTTTACTCCCTTCCTAAGATATTTGAATATTGACGGATTTAGAATGTAAACACCAGCGTTGACCAGGTTTTTGTAATATTTTCCCTGCTCGTGTGGCTTGGGATGGACAGCGGTTACCCTGCCTTCTTTATTAATTTCCAGTAAATCACTGTCGTAAGGATGGTCATTAGGGTGCAGTACCAGCGAACATATGCTTTTTTTGTCGTTATGGAACTTTATGAATCTCTGAAGATCCATGTTTATCATGATGTCACCGTAGAATACAATGAAGTCTTCATCTAGCAGGTGCTCGATTTCTTTTATCCCCCCCACGGTCCCCAGAGGTTCTTTCTCTACGTGGTACTGAATGTTAACACCAAACCTTTTGCCATCGCCAAAGTGGTCAATGATGGTCTCTTTGAGGTAATTTACTATGATGATGATATTATCTATATTATAGCGCTTCAACAAATCTACCTGGTGCGCGAGTATAGGTCTATCTCCCACACTGAGCATAGGCTTAGGCAGCTCACCTGCTAATTCGGCGAGCCTTGTTCCTTTTCCCCCGGCCTGGATTACTGCCTTCATTAATTTATGTTGTTGATAACTTATTTCAATAGCAAAGAAAAAGAAAATATGCTGAAGAAAAAAGGGGCGGTTCCTATTTAATTGGGCGCTGTCCCCTTTTCCCTCTTTCTCAATAATGAGGCGACGTGTCTGTCTATAGGAAAAGTAAGTACATCAGGAGTAAGATCCTTAATTTTTATCCACCTGAAGGAGCGGCTGCCATTTTTAAGTTCCGGAAAGTCAAACGGGACTTTGGAAATTTTAAATTTTACAGGTTCTTTAAACTTAATCAGGTAATAGATGCTTATTATCTGATGGTCTTTATGAAAATATGATTTCTGCAAAAAATCGGTAGTATAGAAATGAGCAATAATCTCAATATCCTGTCCGGTTTCCTCCCGGGCTTCCCTTTTTAAGCAATCTGCCGACCCCACTCCAAATTGCATACCCCCTCCCGGGAACTTGGTCATTTTCTGATCCAGCACATACTCGTCCGTGATCAGCACTTCCTCATTCTCATTGATTATAATGCCATAGACCCTGATATTAAAATGTCTGATGGTGTCTTTCATAATTAATTGCATTTTAAGGTTATAAAGTCAATGATCTTATTTATTTTATCCGGACTAAACCATGTGATGTCCTTTTCTTTTTTGAACCATGTCAGCTGCTTGCGTGCGTAGTTCCTGGTATTTCTTTTAATAAGTTCAACAGCCTTTTCAAAAGTAATTTTGTTATCAAAATAATCAAATAGTTCTTTATAACCTACAGTATTTAAAGAATTTAGATGCCTGTCTTTATAATACTTTTTTGCCTCGTCTGCCAGTCCGTTCTTTATCATCCTGTCCACCCTTTTATTAATACGCTTATATAGTTCTTCCCTTTCTATTGCCAGTCCGATTTTCAAAATTTTAAACGGTCTTTCTTTTTTCCTGTTTTTCAGGAAGGAGGAATAGGGCCTCCCTGCCATAAGACTTACCTCTATTGCCTTAAGAATCCTTTTATGATTCCTCAGGTCCACTTGTGAATAATATTCGGGATCAAGAAGCTTTAACTGTTTCCTGATGCTTTCAATGCCTTCAGTCTCAAACTTTTCTATCAGCTCTTTTCTAAGATCAGGATCAACTGACGGCAGATCATCTATGCCATAGCATACAGCATTAATATACAAACCTGAGCCGCCGACCATTAATACGTATTTGTATTTACCGTATAAGGTGTATAACAAGTCCATTACTTCAAATTCAAACATGCTGGCATTAAAATAATCGTAAATTGACTTGTTCTGTATAAAGTAGTGTTTCACCTCAGCGAGCTCCTTTTCGGAAGGCACGGCAGTGCCAATTTTTAGTTCCCTGTATATCTGGCGGGAATCGCACGAAACTATTTCAATGTTAAGCTTCTTCGCAATTTCAATGGAGGTCCTTGTTTTGCCAACACCTGTAGGACCGAGGATCACTATCAGGGATTTGTTATTCATAGGTTACTAAAATGAGAGCTCTCTTATCTATTTTTTCGTATAAGATTCAATGCTGAGCCTGCTTTGAACCATTTTATCTGGTTTTCGTTGTAAGAGTGTGTTGCAATGACTATTTCTTCGTTCCCGTCTGAATGCTGCAAAACAATCCTTAGTGGCTTACCAGGTGCAAATTCTTTCAAACCTGTTATATTTACCGTATCATCTTCCCTTATTTTATCATAGTCGTTCTTATTGGCGAAAGTCAGGGCGAGCATACCCTGCTTCTTGAGGTTCGTTTCATGAATACGGGCAAAGGAACGTACAAGCACGGCTTTAACTCCCATATGGCGGGGTTCCATGGCGGCATGCTCACGTGAGGAGCCTTCGCCATAGTTTTCATCACCGATAATAATGGTACCTACACCTTTTTCTTTATATAACCGCTGTATTTTTGGCACCTCTCCGTATTCTCCTGTGAGCTGGTTTTTCACATAGTTTGTCTTGTTGTTAAAATAGTTCACAGCGCCCATTAGCAGGTTATTGGAAATATTATCGAGGTGGCCCCTGTACCTCAGCCAGGGTCCGGCCATAGATATATGGTCTGTAGTACATTTCCCTTTTGCTTTAATAAGCACTTTAAGTCCTTTACAATCTTCGCCTTCCCATGGCTTAAAAGGGGAGAGCAGCTGCAGGCGGCTTGAGTCCGGATTGACAATAACTTCAATGGCACTCCCGTCTTCGGCAGGTGCCTGGCAGCCCCTGTCATTGATATCATATCCGGCTTCGGGCTTTTCAACTCCCCGGGGCTCATCGAGCTTCACCTTTTTGCCGTCCCTGTTTACCAGGTAATCTGTAAGCGGGTTAAAGGTCAGCTTACCTGCCAGGGCGTAAGCAGCAGTAATTTCTGGTGATGCAACAAAGCTGTATGTGTTGGGATTACCGTCGTTACGTTTGGCAAAATTCCTGTTAAAAGAAGTCATTATAGAGTTTTTCTTTTGCTTTTCTGCCCCATGCCTTGCCCACTGTCCGATACACGGTCCGCATGCATTGGCAAGCACAACGCCGCCAATTTTTTCAAACTTTTCCAGCAGTCCGTCCCTTTCTGCCGCATACCTTACCTGTTCCGATCCGGGAGTTACTGTAAAACCGGACTTAAATTCGAGTTTCTTTTTTATAGCCTGCAGGGCAACTGAAGCAGCCCTTGTAAGGTCTTCGTACGAAGAATTTGTACACGAACCTATAAGTCCCACCTCCAGCTTTTCAGGCCACCTGTTTTTTCTGGCAGCTTCTGCAAACTGTGAGACGGGCGTGGCGAGGTCGGGAGTAAAAGGCCCGTTAATGTGTGGCTCAAGCTCCGATAGATCTATTTCAATAACCTTGTCAAAATACTCTCCCGGTATGGAATAAACCTCGGGGTCGCCTGTAAGGCAGGTTACCATATTATCAGCCATAGCAGCGACTTCACTTCTGCCCGTGGTGTTAAGGTAATCTGCCATCTTCTGGTCGTACCCGAAAATTGATGTTGTGGCTCCTATTTCGGCACCCATGTTGCAGATGGTGCCCTTCCCCGTGCAGGATATGCTCCTGGCGCCGTCACCGAAGTATTCGATAATGTAACCCGTACCGCCTTTTACAGTGAGGATGCCTGCAACTTTTAATATGACATCCTTGGGAGAAGTCCAGCCGTTAAGTCTCCCGCTAAGCTTAACACCAATAATCTTCGGAAACTTCAGCTCCCAGGACATGCCGGCCATTACATCCACAGCATCGGCGCCTCCCGCTCCGATAGCTATCATGCCCAGTCCGCCTGCATTTGGTGTATGTGAGTCTGTGCCAATCATCATACCCCCGGGAAACGCATAGTTTTCAAGTATTACCTGGTGGATGATTCCTGCTCCCGGCTTCCAGAAGCCGATCCCATATTTGTTTGATACGGATGCAAGGAAATCATAAACTTCTTTATTGCTTATGGTTGCTGACTGCAGGTCTTCCTTTGCTCCCGATTTCGCAACAATGAGGTGGTCACAGTGAACAGTTGTGGGAACAGAAACCTTTTTTTTGCCGGCCTGCATAAATTGAAGCAAGGCCATTTGTGCAGTGGCATCCTGCATCGCCACGCGATCCGGATTGAAATTTGCATAATCAGTACCCCTGGCAAATGTTTTATCCGATTCAACCGGACTAAGATGGGCGTACAGTATTTTTTCAGTTAATGTCAGCGGTTTATTAACAACTCTTCTTGCAGTATCCACGCGTTTTCTGAAGTCTTCATACACATATTTTATCATTTCAATATCAAAAGCCATAACAAACAAGTTTATTTATTACCCAATGTGGCGCAATTTACTAAAAATAATGCATACACAGAATCTACACTGCGCATAACGTGAGAAGTTGCAAGTATTCATTTAGTTATGGCAGGAATTTAAGCGTAGATTTGTTTGGCAGGAGTAAAGGGATTAATTAGTAAAATAAATCTAACAGATTCTTGGTAGCATTTCTCCTGTGAGTTTGTCAATAATCCTTGTGCCCCCGACGACCGAATACAGAATTGCTTTGCCGGGATTACCCGCAGTAATTTCACCGATAATTGCGGCATCTTTGCCATACTCATGTTTGTTCATGACTTTTATGGCCTTCTGTGAAGATTCTTTAGATACTATTATTATCACTTTTCCTTCATTTGCCATGAATAGCGGGTCGTAGCCAAAAATTTCGCACATTCCCCTTACACTTTCCCTGACGGGCAGCGTTGTCTCATTTATTGAGATCCCGCATTTCCTGTTTTCTGCAATTTCTGAAACCACAGTTGCCAGTCCCCCCCTTGTTATGTCACGCATAAATTTCACTTCAGCCCCGCTGTCGAGCACCGATTTAATAAGATGATTCAATGAAGCGCAGTCGGATAAGATTGGTGTTTCAAATTTAAGGTTTTCCCTGGCGCCCATAACTGCAATACCGTGGTCACCAATATAACCGTTTATAATAATCCTGTCACCGGGCTTTATATTTTTTCCGGTGGAAATATTCTCATGTTTCTTATTAAGATAACCTATTCCTGCTGTATTGATAAATATCTTATCACATTTTCCTTTATTCACAACTTTAGTATCACCGGTAACAATTTGTACTCCTGCCTTAACAGCTTCATCTCTCATAGATTTAGTAATCTTTTCGAGATCATCTGTTGCTAAGCCTTCTTCAATGATAAAAGCTGCGCTGATAAACATAGGCTCGGCTCCTGACACCGAAAGGTCGTTAACAGTACCGCAAACTGCCAGTTTCCCTATATCGCCGCCCGGGAAAAAAACGGGGTCCACAACATATGAGTCGGTGGTGAAAGCGATCAATTTATCCTTAATCTTTATTGTTGCCGAATCGGTGAGGGTCCTGAGTACCGGATTGTCAAAGTATTTTAAAAAAGTATTTTTTATCAGATCACCGGTAAGCTTTCCTCCACTGCCATGGCCTAAAAGTATTGTTTTACTCATATTAATATTGTTTGTTCACGACCTGAATCTAATATCCAAAATTAAAATATGCATGGCATGTCCCTTCGTTTGAGACCATGCATGTCCCGACCGGGTAAGCAGGTGTACATGCTTTCTTAAAAAGCTTGCAGTCAGTCGGCTTTTTCAGTCCTTTTAATATTTCACCGCAAATACATCCTTTCGGCTCTGCAGGCGGCTCGACATTAACATCTATCTGTTTTTCAGCATCTAATGATTCATATTTTTTCTTTATTCCCAGTCCGCTGCCAGGGAGAACCCCCAGTCCGCGCCACCAGTCATCACGCGGCTCAAACACCTCATTTATCATTTGCTGGGCTTTTATGTTACCTTCATAGGTTACAGCTCTTTTATATTGTATCTCAACACGGGGATTATTGTTTTCGAGTTGTCTTACCAGCATATATATTGACTGTAGAATGTCTACAGGCTCGAAACCTGATATTACTACAGAAAGCTTATATTTTTTTGCCAGGGTATCGTACATTTTTGCGCCGGCAACAGTACTCACATGTCCGGGCCCTATATAACCGTCAATTTTAATACCTTCATCGATGAGTGCTCCCATGGCCGGGGGCATTACCTTATGAGCGCTGTAAAGAAAAAAATTATTAATATTTCTTTTTGAAGCTTCCAGCATTGCTATAGCACTTGACGGTGTTGTAGTTTCGAAACCTATTCCAAGAAAGACGACTTTTTTGTTAATGTTGCTCATTGCAATATTCAATGCATCGAGGGTGGAATATACAATTCTTATATCTGCTCCGCCGGCTTTTTCTTTGTCAAGGCTTGATGAGGACCCGGGTACCCTTACCAGGTCACCATATGTTGCTATAATGGTATTTTCGAGGCGCGACAGTGCCACGGCCCTGTCGATGAATCTTATGTCGGTAACGCATACAGGGCATCCGGGACCTGACAGCAAACTGATATTTTCAGGCAGAAGGGATGGGATTCCGAATTTATGTATGGCCATGGTATGGCCACCGCAAACTTCCATAAGAGTAACTTTTTTGCCGGATATTTGTTTAATTTTGCCGGACAGTTCATGGACGAGTGCTCTGTCTCTGAATTCATCTATATATTTCAATTTGCGGTTGTAATTATATAATAGCTTTGTAATTCTGTTAATCAGGTTCCTTGTTTATGTCGTCCAGCTCTTTAATAAGTTTCAGCGTTTCCCGTGCCTCTTCATCGCTTATCTTTTGCAGTGCGAAGCCTGTGTGGACAAGGACATAGTCTCCTGCCTTAACATCATCGACCATATGCAAGCCGACATTAATAATTGCTCCGCCCACCGATGCCGTGGCAGTTTCTCCTTCTACTGATATTATTTTAGCAGGTATGCTTAAACACATGGTTTCTTCGTTTTGCTGCTATTGCCAGTTGTCCCAAAGCTATACCTCCGTCGTTGGCAGGTATCCTGCTCTGGGTATAAACCTTAAATTTTTCGTCCGTCAACATTTGCTTTACTCCTTCAGAAATATACTTGTTCTGAAATGTTCCCCCTGATAATACTACCTTATTAATACCTGTTTCTTTTCTCATCTTTGTTACTGTTTCAAAAATAACGTAAATTATCGTATTATGAAATTTAGCAGATATTACAGATTCTGAAATTCCTTCTTTTATGTCGGATATCAATTCTTTAAACAAATTTTTGAATGAAATTGTTTTGTCAATTTCAAAATCGTAGCCTTCCTCTATGTTTGCTGCAGCTATCGATTCAAGTCGCATTGGCGCTTCGGCATGAAATTTGGATTTGATGCACACCCCTGTGATTGCTGCAGCAGCGTCAAAAAGTCTACCCGCGCCGCAGCTCAGGGGGCAGTTTATTTTTTTGTCTATTGCAGAGAGGATCATTGTTATTTTGTTACTGTCAATATATTCCAAAAAAGGAAGCTTAAGATTTAAAAAGCTTTTCCCCAGATATTTATATAAATATGAAACAGCTGTTCTCCATGGTTCTTCAACAGCTTTATCGCCTCCGGGCAATTCGACATAGTCAAAATGAGTATACCTCTTAAAATCTTTTAAGTCGGCAATAATAAATTCGCTTCCCCATATATTTCCGTCTGTTCCGTGTCCTGTGCCGTCGAAACTCACTCCGATTACAGTTTCATCTAGGTTATTCTCAGCCATGCACGAAGCAATATGTGCATGATGATGCTGCACCCTTATATACTTGATCTTTAGGCTCTCTGCATATCTTGTTGACAGATAGTCGGGATGCATGTCGGAAACAACCAGTGAGGGATTAATCCTGAAAAGCTTCTTGAATTTATCAATGGTTTCGGTATAGAACTGGTATGTTTCATAGTTTTTCAGGTCACCAATATGCTGACTTAATATAGCCTGGTTTCCTTTACCTGTGCAGAAGCAGTTAACTAACTCGGCGCCTGTTGCCAGTATGCCGTCAACATCAAGATTAAGGCGCACAGGCTGTGGAGCATAGCCCCTCGAACGTCTGAAAAGGCATTCATCACTATTTATGATTTTAACAACAGAGTCGTCTGTCCGGTTATAAATATCACGGTTGTATGTTAATACGGCATCTGCTATATCAAATAGCTGGTTTATTGCTTCTTCGTTATTAATAATTATAGGTTCTTCATAAAAATTACCGCTGGTAAGGACCACTGCCGGCATATTGAGCCTGTCAAACAACAGGTAATGTATGGGCATGTAAGGCAGGAAAGCACCGATAGTTTTAAATCCGGCTGACACGCTATAAGCAAGTTCTTTTTTTGATTGCAAAATGACAATGGGGCGGCGCCATGATAAAAGTGCATTTTTCTCCCCGGCAGATACAAGGGCATATTCTTCTATTTTATGTATGTCAGGGAACATTACGGCAAAAGGTTTTCCTTCCCTGTGTTTTGAGCTCCTGAGCCTCTTCACGGAGTTTTCATTCAGGGCATCACACATAAGGTGATAACCTCCTGTTCCTTTAATGGCAACGATTTTACCGCCCCTGATGTAATCTGTCAGAATATCAAGAATATTCTCAAAAGCATTGACGGTGCCTTCGTTGAGATGCAGCTTGTATTTGGGGCCGCAGTTATTGCAGGCTACAGGCTGGGCATGGAATCTTCTGTCTGATACGTCATTATACTCTTTCCCACATTCAGGGCACATCTCAAAAACCTGCATCGTCGTTTTCTCCCTGTCATAGGGAAAGTCTTTAACTATTGTAAAGCGGGGTCCGCAATTGGTACAATTTATGAAAGGGTAGTTAAGCCGGTGAGGCTGCTTCCTGATATCGTCCATACACTCGGAGCATACGGCTATATCCGGACTTATTTGTGATATTTCGTCCGACATATCCTGGCTGCCCAGTATTTTAAAATCATTAAGGTTTTCAACTTTGTCATTCTCTATATAAATATTTTCGACAATGGCAGCAACGGGATATGTTGATTTCAGTTCGTCAGTGAATTTTTTGGTGCCCGTCTCACTGCCTTCTATTTTTATTGAAACACCATCAGTCCTGTTTAACACATAACCATAGCAGTTATGTTTCCTGGCCAGCCTGTATACAAAAGGCCTGAAACCCACTCCTTGTACCAGTCCCTCAACTTTTATCCTGTATGCTCTTATTTTATTTGTTAATTTATTCACAACTTTAAATTGGCTTTTAAAAAATATCTTATATATTTATTGCTGGCTAAATTAATGAATAAAATATTTATCAACTAATGAAGCTACCTGCAACAACTGTGGCAAGACTGAGTAAATACCGCAGAATGCTCAGCAGAATTACTGATGAAAATACACATATTTTTTCTCATAACCTGGCCAGTTTATTAAATCTCACACCTGAACAGGTAAGAAGAGACTTAATGCTTATAGGATTAACAGGTAACCACAGAAAAGGTTATAATATTAAGGAACTTTTAGATCTGATAGGTCAGACAATTGACAGTAAAGAAGGTCATAATGTTGCAATTGTGGGTATAGGTAACCTCGGGATAGCCCTGGCTGCTTTCATAAGGAGAGAAAAGACAAAGCTTCATATTGTGGCAGCTTTTGATATCGATGAAAAGAAGATTGGGGAAAAAATTGCTGATGTAACATGCTATCATATTAAAGATGTACCTGCTGTAATTAAGAAGCTGTCAATAAGCATAGCTGTTCTTTCGGTACCCCCGGGTGAGGCGGTGGATGTTGCAGCACTGTTAATAAAATCAGGAATAAAAGGAATTTTAAATTTCACGTCGGTACATATAGATGTTCCGCCAGGCATATATTTAAAGGATACGAATATAATTACTTCCCTTGAGGAAATAAGCTTTTTTATAAAAGACTGGAGCCGGAAGTCTTAGGTACCAGCTACAGAATAACTATCTTTACGGAGGTAATATTATTTCGTATTGTAAGCCTCACTATATAAATTCCCCTGCTAAATTTTCCTGAATTTGCATTAAATGGGATTACCTGTTCTCCACGGGTCATGTATCCCCTGAAAAGACTATGAATCAGCTGTCCGTTTAAATTATACACTGCCAGTTCAACATATTCATTTGCTGGTACGTTTAAGCTGATTTCTGCATATTCGGTTATCACTGACGGAATGATACTCAGCACATATTCATTCCTAATGGTATGTCCGGGAACATTGACAAAGCCGTTCTCCATCAGGGAGACTCCTCCTGCTGTGGCAAACC
>CAZOLY010000005.1:0-37556 GCA_964580815.1 uncultured Bacteroidales bacterium | reverse complement strand
CCGGGGATGGTGACACAATTGGAGGAATTGATGTGATGGAAGGAATTGATGGTATTCCGAGGTATAATGGCAAAGCATATGTGCCGTCAAGGATTCCCAAAATAACAGGTCCTTACGGATGCGATCAGAATGTAAGGATCCTCCGTTTTGCCGATATTCTTCTGATAAATGCAGAAGCAGTTTATCACACCGGTGGCGATGCTGCAACTCCGCTTAACAGGGTGAGAGCCCGTGCCAACCTTGCGCCAATCAGTAATCCCACTATAGAAGACATATGGGAAGAACGCCGCCTGGAACTTGCAGGCGAGCAGGACAGGTACTGGGACCTTCTGAGAACAGGACGGGCGGCAACGGTGCTCGCAAAATACGGATTTCAGGCTGGGAAACATGAATGGTATCCTATTCCTCAATCAGAGGTTGACCTGAGCGGCGGACTCCTGGAACAGAATCCGGGCTGGTAAGCCGGATACTATTGTAAAAATCAGTGACTGATTGATGATCGGATCAAAAAATATGACGATAAATACCATGTTGATTATACTGATATCTATAGTATTATTATACTCCTGTAACAGGCCGATTCCTGGAAAAGGGAGCAATACGGTTCAGGGTGAGATGCAGGCACTGAGCGATGAGCAGCTTCTTGATACCATTCAGTATAAGACATTTCAGTATTTCTGGGATGGAGCAGAACCCATATCGGGCATGGCAAGGGAACGGTTCCATGTAGACGGGATATATCCCCAGAACGATAAGAACATTGTTACTTCAGGCGGATCAGGCTTTGGTCTTATGGCTATTATTGTTGGCATTGAAAGAGGATTTATTTCCAGGGACCAGGGGATACGAAGGCTGACAAAGATCATCAGTTTCCTGGAAACGTGTGATCGGTTCCATGGAGCATGGCCACACTGGCTCAACGGAGAAACAGGGAAAGTCAAACCATTCAGCCCTAAGGATAATGGCGGGGACCTTGTTGAAACTTCATATCTCGTTCAGGGGTTACTTACAGTCAGGCAATATTTAAATGATGAATCTGCTGAAGAGGAGGAATTAAAGAAGCGCATTATTTTACTTATTGATGGTGTTGAATGGGACTGGTACCAGAAGGACGGGGAACCTGTACTGTATTGGCACTGGTCACCCGAATACGGGTGGGAAATGAATTTTCAGATCAGGGGCTATAACGAATGCCTGATTACATATGTCCTTGGTGCTTCCTCCGAAACACATCCCATCACTGCGCAGGCATATCACTCCGGTTGGGCTCGCGGGGGAAAGATCAAAGGGAATAATTATGCCTATGATTTGCTCCTTGATATGAATCATAATGGTTGCAAGGAATACGGGGGGCCCCTCTTCTGGTCCCATTTTTCATACCTGGGTCTGGATCCGCGCCATTTGAAGGATTCTTACTCAGACTACTGGCAACATAATGTGAATCATGTGAAAATTAATTACTTCTATTGTGTTGAAAATCCGAAGGGTTATAAAGGATATGGCGAGAATTGCTGGGGCCTTACAGCCAGTTACTCGGTTGATAAAAGGGTTATTGATGCAAATGCGGGCAGGAAGAAGGAAGTGGCCGGGGAGGCTCCCGTCGGTTATTTGGCACATTGCCCGGCAAGAGATATTGGAGTGATATCACCTACTGCCGCCCTTTCATCTTTTCCTTATTCACCGCAAGAATCTATGAAGGCAGCACGGTATTTCTATGATTCACTCGGAACAAGGTTAATGGGGCCCTATGGTTTCTATGATGCATTCAGCCTTGAATATGACTGGTTTCCAAGAAGATACCTGGCTATTGACCAGGGTCCGGTTGTTGTCATGATCGAAAATTACAGGAGCGGACTGCTCTGGGATCTGTTTATAAAAAACGAGGAAGTGCAGAGGGGACTTGATAAGCTGGGATTTAGCTATAAATAGGAAATACTGTATAAACATGAATAAACCTTTAGCCGCGGTTTCAGGGATTATAATGGCAGCCATTATTTATTCGGGCTGCGGGACAAAAAAAGATTATCGCAGTGCTGATATTCTGCTTGACAGGAAAGTCGACTCAGTCCTGTCACTGATGACACTTGAGGAAAAACTTGGACAGCTCACCCTGTATACAAGCGACTGGGATGTAACGGGACCTGTAATGAGACCGGAGTACAGGGAGGATATACGTATGGGGAAATGCGGAAATATTTTCAATGCCCATACTGTTAAATATAACAGGGAACTTCAGAAAATCGCTGTTGAAGAAACCCGCCTGGGAATCCCATTGTTATTTGGATACGACGTGGTTCACGGACACAGGACTATTTTTCCCATTCCGCTGGCGGAAGCCTGTTCCTGGAATCCCGATCTGATGCAAAGAAGTGCAGAACTTTCAGCAAAAGAAGCAGCGGCATCCGGATTGAACTGGACTTTTGCACCTGTAGTTGATATTTCCAGGGATCCCAGATGGGGCAGGGTCTCTGAAGGTAATGGTGAAGACACGTATTTATCAGGCTGTATAGCGGAAGTCCGTGTAAAAGGTTTCCAGGGCAGTGACCTGGCAGATTCCAATACTCTGGCAGCATGTGTCAAGCATTTTGCTGCATATGGCGCTCCTGTTGCAGGAAAGGACTACAATTCGGTCGATATGTCAGAAATTTCCTTCAGGCAGGACTACCTGCCTCCATACAAGAAGGGTGTGGAAGCTGGCGCAGCAACTGTAATGGCTTCTTTCAACGACCTCTTTGGCGTTCCGGCAACGGCAAGCAAATATCTTATGACTGACATCTTACGGGGAGAATGGGGCTTCACTGGTTTAGTTGTCTCTGATTACGACGGCATTAACCAGTTACAGAACCATGGAGTAGCAAAGGATGCGCAGAATGCAGGAGAACTTGCCCTTACTGCAGGAGTTGATATGGATATGCAGTCCGGAATCTACTCTGGCTATATGTCACGTTCCCTGGAAGAAGGGAAAATCAATATTGCAGCAATTGATGAGTCAGTAAGAAGGGTCCTCAGGCTGAAATTCCGGCTGGGACTGTTCGATGATCCATACCGATATCTCGATACTGACCGTGAAGCCGGTATTGTTTTTTCTGACGAAATTATGGAACACGCACTGATTTCGGCCCGGGAATCAGTTGTTTTGCTGAAAAATGGAAATATAAACGGCAGGAAAATCCTGCCCCTCTCCAATCCTGGTAAAATAGCTGTAATCGGACCTTTGGCAGACAACCATCTGGATATGCTTGGCAGCTGGCATGCAGCCGGAGATTATTCCCGTGTAGTAACACTGCTTGAAGGGCTGAAAAAAAAGTTTACAAACTCTGAAATAATGTATACAAAAGGGTGTGATTTCTATTCAGATGACAGATCGGGATTCAAAGAAGCACTTGATTTTGCCGGAAAGTCTGATGTTGTTATTCTTGCCATAGGTGAAGACCAGGAGCACAGCGGGGAAGCCGCCAGCCGCTCCAATATAGATATTCCGGGTGTACAGGAGGATCTGGCAATGGCACTTATTAAGACCGGCAAGCCGGTAGTTGTCCTGATCATGGCTGAACGTCCCCTAACTTTCCCTGAACTGAATGAAAAGGCCCAGGCCGTTATCTATGCCTGGCATTTAGGTACCCGTAGCGGAGATGCCCTTGCCGATATCCTTTCAGGAACATATAATCCGTCCGGTAAGCTGGTGATGAGTATACCCAGGAACGTTGGGCAGGTACCGGTGTATTACAATGCAAAATCCACCGGAAGGCCATTTGATCCTTTTTATAAGTATACAACTAAATATATTGATGTTCCCAATGGACCTCTATACCCGTTTGGATACGGACTGAGTTATACAAGTTTTGAATATGGGAATATAGAGCTTAGCGATACAATTATGGGGATAAATGATACGATTAAAGTCTCAATGTCAATCAGGAACACAGGCAATTTTGACGGGCAGGAAATTGTCCAGCTATATATAAGGGATATGGTTGCCAGCATTACCCGTCCGGTAAAAGAATTAAAGGCTTTTAAAAAGATTTTTCTGCAACAAGGAGATGAAGAAACAATACAATTTGCAATTACCGTTGAAGATCTGAAGTTCATTAACGGGAACCTTGATTATATAGCAGAACCCGGAGATTTCAAAGTATTAATAGGTCCGGATTCGCAAAGGCTGAAAGAAGCAGGTTTCACATTAAAATATAATTAGCTATGAAATTCTATTTAAGTAACAATGTGTTGTTAATCGTTTTCCTGGTTCTTATGGGAACAGGCGGAGCACATGCACAGACATATTTATATTTTCAGGATAGTCCTAATTCGGACTATTATGATTATAGCTGGATGGAGCTGACTGCACCAAGTGAGCTGGAGAGAAAGCTTGAACCTGACCTGCGCAAATTTCCTGTTGAATCGGTGATACCTGCGCAGCAGGGAGTAAATTCTCTCAGGCTGAAGTGGCGCTCCGTTTCGGGTGGAAACTGGTATGCCATCGCCGCAGGCGATCAATGGAAAGAGAAGGATATCAGTGATACTGACACGCTGGTCTTCTGGGTCTGTAGTATTGAGGGTATAGACGCCCAGGATATGCCCGCAGTTTTCATGGAGGATATTACAAACAGGAAAAGCATTTTTCTGTCCGTTTCAGACTGGACAGAAGATCTTTCCGCCGGTGTATGGACAAGGATCACAATACCTATGTCATATTTTCTGAATTCGGGTGACGGGGTTGATTACACTATAATAAAAACCATAGGGTTTGCGCATGACACCAGTGATGGCGTTGAACATACGCTGCTGGTAGACAATATGAGGGTTAATAAAGGAGACGGGACCTTCCCTCCCCTGGCACCGCCGCAAGGAGTCAAAGCAACAGCTTACGAGTGCCATATCGAAGTTTCATGGGATCATAACGAGGAATCCTACCGGTTCGGTTACGAGATCGAACGTTCTCTTGACGGTGGTTCGAATTATACCACGCTGGAACAGGTGGATAAGGATACACGTGTTTATGTGGACTGGGTAAAGGATCTAGGGGATACTGTGGCGGCAACCTACAGGGTGATAGCTCTGGGTGAGGCAGATGAGCCTTCGGATCCTTCCGTGGCTGTAAGTGACACAACGTATGTCATGACAGATGAGGAGCTACTTGATATGGTACAGAGATATACCTTCCGCTATTTCTGGGACTTTGCACACGAAGCCTCCGGGATGGCCCGTGAAAGGAACACATCGGGCAGCACCGTTACCTCGGGAGGCTCGGGATTCGGACTGATGACAATCCCTGTAGGGATTGAAAGAGGATTTATAAGCCGTCAGGAAGGGGTGGAAAGGGTACTGAAAATCCTGGATTTCCTTTCTGCTGCAGATCGCTTTCATGGTGCATGGTCCCATTGGATAAACGGAAATACCGGCGGGGTAATCCCATTCAGTACCTATGACAATGGCGGGGATATTGTTGAGACTTCGTATGTTGCCCAGGGATTATTAACGATTAGACAATATTTCGATGGCGCAGACGAAGATGAAGAGCAGATCGTACAGCTCGCCACTGAGTTGTGGGAAGGGATAGAATGGGACTGGTACAGGAGGGATGGTTCCCCTGCAATATACTGGCACTGGTCTCCCAGCTATGACTGGACGATGAATATGAAGGTAACGGGATGGAATGAAGCAGCTATTGTCTATCTCCTTGCCATTGCTTCACCAACGTACGGCGTTCCGGCAAGCCTCTGGAATACAGGATGGAAGGCAAGCTCGAATTATGTGAACGGGAAAAGTTTTTATGGCCACAAGCTCTATGTTGGATGGGATTATGGGGGACCTCTCTTTTTCGCACATTACTCTTTCCTGGGATTTGATCCACGGGATAAAAAGGATGATAATGTATACTTCTTTGTGCAGAACCGTAATCACTCGCTGATAAACCAGGCATATTGCGCAGACAATCCAAAGGACTTTACAGGATACAGCGCCGACTGCTGGGGATTGACCGCCAGCGATGATCCGGACGGGTACCGTGCCCATGAACCATATTCCTCCAATGACAACGGTACCATTACACCTACTGCTGCACTGTCCTCATTTCCCTATACCCCTGAAGAATCTATGCTGGCGCTGAAGCATTTTTACAGGAATCTGGGGGACAGGATATGGGGATGGATGGGCTTTACCGATGCTTTCAACCAGCAGCAGAACTGGTTTGCGAGTTCTTACCTGGCTATTGACCAGGGGCCTATAATCCTGATGATTGAAAATTACAGGAGCCAGTTATTATGGGATCTTTTCATGTCGAACCCGGAAATCCAGCCTATGATGGATGCAATTGGAATTACCTATTATCCTTATTCAGTTAAGGAAATATACGCGGATGATGATATTTCAGTATTTCCAAATCCTTCTGCTTCAGGCTTTATTATTAAGATCATAACTGACGTTACATCGCAGGTTAAAATGGATATCTATAACATTGCCGGTATGAAAGCAGAATGTATCATTACCAATGAAAGGGTCAATCCCGGATGGCATGTTTTCAGGATAGATGCAGAAAACATGGAGTCCGGTGTTTACCTGGCCAGGCTGACAATAAACAATAAGGAAATTAAAACGATCAAACTAATTAAACAATAATTAAATAAAAAAAATAAGAAAGGAGGCATAATCTAACAACTTGTTTATTAAATCTTTAACTTTATAATTATTAACTTAAATTATTAACTATGAAAACAACTATTACTTTATTACTACTTGTGTTTTTTGTAATTGGGGCGAGCGCCCAGTATACGCTGCCCGCAACCTTTGAGCTTCCTGAAGAGGATACTGCCTGGGTCCAGTTTGCAAATGCAGGCGATCTTCCGGAAAATTTCGTTCTGGCAGATAATCCGGATAATGGTGATATTAATACATCAGATCTATGTATTCAGTTCACCGTCCTCGAAGGTGCTGATCCCTGGGTAGGGGCCTGGTCAGATTCTTATGGACCGATAGAAATTACGGAGGAAAACCACATCATGCAGATGATGGTTTATAAGGACGTTATAACTCCATGCCGTATGAAGCTCGAAGTGGGAGATGCAGATATCTATGAGATTGCAGACACCAATACCGTAACCAATTTATGGGAATTACTGACATTTGACATGTCGGAACGTATAGGCGCCACCTATACCCGTTTAACCTGGTTCCCGGATTTTCCCGATCCCAGGGAAGCAGGATCAACGTGTTATATTGACAACATCGGCTTTTATTCAGAGCAAAGCTCGGTAAAAAAGGTAAACAACGCCATACTGAGTATTTATCCGGTTCCGGCCAAAGATGTGATTGCAATTAAGTATCCTGAAATGAGGCAGATTACAATTACAAATATAGTCGGACAAAGTATCAAATCGATGGAATTTCAGCATACTGGTTACAAGGTTGTTGATATTTCTTCCCTTAAATCAGGGGTTTATTTTATAACTCTTGATACTGCTGGCGGAATTGTAAGTGCCAGGTTTATCAAACAATAGTAATACTCATAGGTGAAATCCCGATCGTTCTCGACCGGGATTTTTTTTATCACCATATATTAAAAATAGTTACTTTTGCATTTTAAAATATTAAGGTTAATCAAAGCTCAATAATCATTGTCAGAATGGGGAAGGAAAATAACAGCAAGTCATTAAATTTCATTGAAGAGATTATCGGGGAAGACTTAAAGAAGGGGAAACATAATGGTAAAGTCCATACAAGGTTTCCGCCTGAACCTAACGGGTATTTACATATTGGGCATGCAAAGGCTATATGTTTGAATTTCGGACTTGCACAGCAATATAATGGAAAATGTAATCTTCGTTTTGATGATACCAATCCGGTTACCGAGGAGGCTGAATATGTTGAATCTATTAAGGAAGATATAAGGTGGTTAGGTTTTGACTGGGAGGACAGGGAGTTTTATGCTTCTGATTATTTTGGGCAGCTTTACGAGTGGGCTGCTAAGCTGATAAGGAAGGGACTTGCTTATGTAGATGAGAGCAGTGCAGAAAGAGTGGCAGCCACCAGGGGTACACCCACGCGGCCGGGTGAAGAAAGTCATTACAGGAACCGTTCTGTTGAGGAGAACCTCGATTTATTTGAGAGGATGAAGAAAGGTGAGTTTCCTGACGGATCAAAGGTTCTCAGGGCAAAAATAGATATGGCATCACCCAATATGCATATGAGGGATCCCGTGATTTACAGGATAAAGCATGCCTCCCACCACCGCACGGGTGACAAGTGGTGCATATATCCGATGTACGACTGGGCGCATGGCCAGTCCGATTACATTGAAGGAATAACTCACTCATTATGCACTCTCGAGTTCGAAGTGCACAGACCTTTGTATGACTGGTGTCTTGACAATATACTGGATGACCCGTCAGGGTACAGGCCCCGGCAATATGAATTTGCCAGGCTTAACCTGAACTACACGGTTATGAGCAAGAGGGTGCTTCTGGCCCTTGTCAGGGAAGGGCATGTCAAAGGATGGGATGACCCCAGGATGCCAACCATATCAGGTCTGAGAAGGAGGGGGTATACCCCTGAGTCAGTAAGAAATTTTGCAGAGCGTGTCGGTGTTGCTAAACGTGAGAATATAATTGACATAGGACTTCTCGAGTATTGCCTGAGGGAGGATCTGAATAAAAGAGCACGGAGGGTCATGGGCATTATAAGTCCTTTAAAGGTTGTTATTGAGAATTATCCTGAAGGTGAGACTGAGGAGTTAAATGCTGTCAATAATCCCGAAGATGAAAGTATGGGTGAGAGAAAAATCCCTTTTTCACGGGTTATTTACATTGAAAAGGATGATTTTATGGTGGATCCGCCAAAAAAATTCTTCCGCTTATCACCGGGTGGGGAGGTAAGGTTAAGGTATGCTTATTTTATAACATGTAAAGAATTTATTAAAAATGATAAGGGAGAAATAATCGAATTAATATGCACTTATGATCCTGCCTCGAGAGGGGGACAGTCTCCTGACGGCAGAAAAGTCAGAGGGACTATACACTGGGTATCTGCTGAACATGCTGTCAAAGCTGAAATGAGATTATATGACCGGTTGTTTGACCTTGAAGATCCTTATGAATCAGAAGAAGGCAGAGATTTCACATCGAACATTAATCCGGATTCTTTAAAAACTGTCCCGGGCTATGTTGAGCCATCCGTAAGGAAAGCAAAGCCGGGAGATAAGTTTCAGTTTGAGAGGCTTGGCTATTTTTGTGTAGATCCTGATTCCGATGAAGAATTACTTGTAATAAACCGGACAGTCACATTGAAAGATACATGGGCAAAGCTTTCCGGGAAGGTTAATACGGATATGAAGAAATGAAAGCCAGGATAACCAGGCTTATTATTGATAACGGGGAATGGAAACTTGAAACATGGGGTGGTATTTGTCATCTGACAGGTATACCGGTGATAGATGATTATTAGCTGTTTTTAAATATTTTGTCAATAATCTTCTGTTTCAATTCCTCTGTAAGCTCGGGATTATCGGCAAGAAGCGCTTTTACTGCATCACGCCCCTGTCCCAGCTTGGTATCTCCATAGCTGAACCATGAACCGCTTTTTGATATAATTTCCGTATCTACTCCAAGATCTATTATTTCACCCAGCCTTGATATACCTTCACCGTATAAAATATCAAATTCGGCTTTACGGAAGGGAGGTGCCAGTTTATTCTTTACAATTTTTACTCTTGCGCGGTTGCCTAACACTTCTTCGCCCTCTTTAATCTGTGTTAATCTTCTGATATCCACTCTTACCGAGGCATAAAATTTTAATGCATTTCCGCCTGTTGTGGTTTCGGGATTGCCGAACAGAACTCCTATTTTTTCTCTCAGCTGGTTTATAAAGATGCAGCACGTATTTGTCTTGTTAATATTTGCGGTAAGTTTTCTTAAGGCCTGAGACATTAATCTCGCCTGGAGTCCCATTTTGGAGTCACCCATTTCCCCTTCTATCTCTGCTCTTGGAGTTAGTGCTGCAACCGAGTCGATTACGACAATATCAATGGCGCCTGAGCGGATGAGATGATCGGTGATCTCCAGCGCTTGTTCACCATCATCAGGTTGTGATATAAGCAGATTCTCAACATCAACACCCAGTTTTTGGGCATACAGGCGGTCGAAGGCATGCTCGGCATCAATAAAAGCTGCAATACCTCCTGCTTTTTGAGCTTCAGCAATTGCATGTATAGCCAGCGTTGTTTTACCTGACGCCTCGGGTCCGTATATTTCGATAACCCTTCCCCTGGGATAACCCCCTATGCCCAGTGCCAGGTCCATGGCGATGGAGCCTGAAGATATTGACGCTACATTTTCAACCACGCGGTCTCCCATTTTCATTATGGCTCCTTTGCCAAAGTCTTTTTCAATTTTACCTAAAGTAAGTTCCAGTGCTTTGAGCTTTTGCTGTTTAATTTCGTTAAGGGTTTGTTCTTTTGCCATTATTAAAGCTTTTAAGTTATTGATTAAAAGTCAACTGTGTGAATATACTTTTCACTCCCCGAAATTGACCGGGCCTTAATAATGTCAGTTATAAGGGAATGAATTGTCAATTAATTGCCAGTCCCTCTATGATTTGTTTAGCATGGTCTTTAGTGTTAACTTTTGTAAAGACCTTCCCGATCACTCCTTCTTCATTTATAATAAATGTTGTCCGTAACACTCCTTCAACAATTTTTCCGTACATATTTTTTTCACCCCATGCTCCATAGTCTTTTAATATTTTCTTCTCACTGTCGGAAATAAGGTTGTATGGAAGCTGGTATTTACCCCTGAACTTTATGTGCGACTTCTCACTATCGGGACTAACACCTATAACCACGAATCCCTTTTCAGCCAGTTCAGTATAGTTATCCCTTAAGTTGCATGCCTCTGCAGTACATCCCGGGGTATCATCCTTAGGGTAAAAATACAAGATCACCTTCTTACCCTTTAAGTCAGTTAACCTGATGATATTACCATCCTGGTTTTTACCTTCGAACGCAGGAGCTTTGTCTCCTTCTTTTAATTGTCTCATAGCTATCTTGGTTTAGTAAAAATACAAATTATGATTATAATAGAAATGAAATGATTGAAATTCTTTTATGAATGATTATTAACAAATAAAAACACACTGATTTGCAGAAAGTTCAAAAAGGTTATTTATATTTTCCGGGCTCTAATCATTTCTCTTTTTCCCGGGGGGCCCTGAATACTTTCAACACTGAATCCGGCCGATTTAAGCATTCTTTTTACTTCACCTTTGGCACAATAAGTTGTAAGTATCCCGCCGGGGGCCATATTATCATATATTTTCTGAAACACTGATATGTTCCACATTTCAGGCTGTTTAGCAGGGGCAAAAGCATCAAAGAATACTACATCATATGTAAAGGGTATACTAAACTCCGTAATATCGTTTTTTATTTTAGTGATCCTGAAATTCATGTGCAGTTCCAGCCCTTTGTCCCATTCGGCATTATGCATGTCATAAAAGAGCTTCCTCGCATTATCTGTTAATTTCATGATATCAGGATAATTCAGCTGGCATATGGTTTTATTGCCCAGGGGGTTATTTTCAATTGTATAGTAAGTTATCTTTATATTTTGACTGACGGATTCCATGGCTGTGAGCAATGCATTTAAGCCGGTTCCGAATCCGATTTCAAATACGGTAATATTTTTTTTCGGGCAGCATTTTAATCCTTCGTTGATAAATACATGTTTCGACTCCTGTAAGGCGCCGTATGTTGAATGATAATGTTCATTCAGCGCCGGCACAAACAGGGTATGCGAGCCGTCTTTTGTTATGACCAGTGCCAGTTTCATAGCCCAAATGTATAAATAATCGGATTGAGATTTCTTATAATGGTTCAATTCAGCACCCTTTTTCGACGGTTCGGCAACTTATTTTTTCCAGGGCGCCCGTATTAATTGATATTTGTTACGGATATTAAAAATTATGCCATGAAGATTTTTCTGATAAATATTATACTTTTTTTATTCGTTGCAGGAATAGAAGCCCAGTCTTATATTACAGGGAGGGTAACAAACCGTAAGGGTGATCCGCTGACAGGAGCAAATATTTATTTAAAAAACACATATGAAGGATGCACTTCCGGTGGCGAGGGACAGTTCATGCTTGAAACACGGCTCACGGGCAGCCAAATCCTTGTGGTGAGCTTCATTGGATATATAAATTTTGAAGAAGAGATTGCACTGGATAATTCCAATTTAAGGTTTGATATAGTATTAAAGGAAAGCAGCAATTCCATAGATGCTGCAGTAATAAATGCGGGATTCTTTGAAGCCAGTGACAGGAAGAAGTCCGTTTTACTTGAACCTTTAGATATCGTAACCACTGCCAGTTCGGAAGGTGATATTTACGGGGCTGTCAATACTCTGCCGGGAACACAAACGGTAGGAGAGACGGGAAGGCTGTTTGTGAGGGGGGGCGACAGCTATGAAACAAAAACTTTTATGGATGGTATGCTGGTCCAGTCACCCTATACGTCCGGTTTACCTGACATTCCCGTAAGAGGCCGCTTTTCCCCTTTCCTGTTTAACGGAATGTTATTCAGCACCGGAGGGTATTCAGCTGAATACGGGCAGGCATTATCATCGGCACTTATACTGAATACCAATGCTTTGCCTGAAGAAGATGTTACAAGCATATCATTTTTATCAGTGGGGTGCGGTGCTTCACATACGAGGAGATGGGATAATACTTCCCTCACTGTTTCATCAGATTATGTGAATCTCACTCCCTATTTCAGGATTATCAACCATAACCTTGACTGGATAAAGGAACCTGAAAGCATAGGAGGAACGGTTGTATTCAGGCAAAAAGTAAGGAAAGAGGGATTAATAAAGACCTTCAGCTCTTTAAGCCATTCTTCAAGCAGCTTGTATTACCCTGATTATGATACTAATTCTGATGACCTTATAAAACTGACGGATAATAATTTCTATTTCAATACAACCTATGATGATATGTTTAATGACAGATGGATGATTAAGGCGGGCGTTGCCTGCAATTACGACAGCGAAAATATTAATATTAACAATGACAGGATCAATGATATTACTAAAGTTATTCAAAGCCGTATATCATTTAAAGATAATCTGAGCGATTATTTTTCAGTAAAATTCGGGGGTGAAATATTGAGTATAAAATACAGCCAGCTGATAAATGAATACCAGAATAATTATGATAACGGCTATTTAAATAATATATCCTCACTATTTGTTGAAGCTGAAATTAAGGCAGGTAGCAGGGCTGCCGGACGTATAGGGACGAGGGCGGAACATTCATCCCTGTTAAAGGAAGCCAACCTGGCACCCAGACTTTCACTGGCATATAAAATAAGCAAAAGGGGACAGTTATCATTTGCATGGGGTACATTTTACCAGTCCCCACGGGATGAGTACCTTAAATTTGATGATCAGCTCAGTTCAGAGCTGGCAATCCATAATATTTAAAATAACAAGTATCACTATGAAAATAGAACCCTGAGAATAGAGGCCTATTATAAAAGCTATGATAAACTGGTTAAATATGAAGATTCAGGCGAAGCTTCAACATATGGTTATAACAGTATTAATAATCTGGGTTATGGCTATGCAAAAGGAATAGATATATTCTGGAGGGACAAAAAATCGCTGAAGAATGCAGATTACTGGATATCTTATTCATACATAGATACGAAAAGGGATCATGAAGATTTTCCGGAACCGGCAACACCGACATTTGTTTCCAACCATAATTTATCTGTTGTATTTAAATACTGGATTTCAAAAATTAATAACCAGCTCAGCCTTACATATAAGCTGGCCAGCGGCAGACCTTATTATAATCCCAACAACTCTGAATTCCTGGGTGACAGGACAAAAGCATACCAGAATCTGAGCATAAACAGCAGCTATCTGACACAGCTGTTTGGAAAATTTACAATAATACATTTTTCAGTAAATAACCTGCTGGGATTTGATAACATCTTTGGTTATACATACAGCAGCGAGCCTGGTGCGAATGATATTTTTGAGGCACATCCCGTTAAACCATATGCAAAAAGAACATTTATACTGGCAATATTTATTTCAATAAAATAGATTATTAACTTTTAAACTTATGAATCATGAAAAAATTAATACTTAACGCGGTAATTTTTTTAACTTTAGGTGCTTACGCACAAGACAGCCTTTATTTCAGCAGTATGAAGAACGCCCTGGATTCAATGAAAAATATAAAGTCACTGGAGGATTTCAGCAATATTGCCAACATATTTCAACGTATCGGGGCAGCTGAAAAAGATAAGTGGCTCCCGTATTATTATACAGGGTATATATATATCATACTGGGCATAAAGCAGCAGGGGTTTGACAATTGTGACCGGTATCTTGATATTGCCGAGGCGAATATCGGCAAAGCCATGGAGCTGGCACCCGATGAATCAGAGCTTTACACATTACTCGGGTTCCTGTACCAGGGAAGAATAATGGCTGATCCTCAGTCAAGAGGGCAGATATATTCTTCCAAAGCTGCACAGTCCCTCAAAAAAGCAATAGAGCTGGATGAAAACAATCCCAGGCCCTATTATTTGATGGGAACGAACCTGTTTTATACACCCGAAGCATATGGGGGCGGACTGGCAGCAGCGTGTCCTTTGCTTAGTGCTGCAAAGGAAAAATATGATAAATTCACTGCTGCTGATAATATTTCACCGGACTGGGGAGAGGAGTATAACGACCAGCTACTGGAAAAATGCAGTAGTAAGGATTAAGATTGCAGTTGAACAATAAATTCATCGAATCATGAAAATAACAGGCAAAAGAATTTTAAAGCATATACTGGCTTTGATAGTCGTATTCCTGATATCATTTCTAATATCATACGGATTTGTAGGCCCGCGATTATTAAAATCCGCATATGTGTTTTTTGTAAATATAACCTTCGGTCTTATTATTGGCATCTCATTATGGAAAGGGAATGAATACATCGGCAAATATACAGGACGAAAATTTAAATGGTCTGAAAATAACAAAAAGGCATTTATAAAGTCAATGATATTCTTATTAGGATACGGGTTGCTTGTGTGTACTCTATATCCTTTAATATACTTTAGATTTATTCTCAGAATACCAATTGCTAATTGTATTAATACCTGGATTTATACGGCTTTATTCTGTATCATAGCGGATTATATAATTATTTCGCTTTTTTATATCAATATAATTCTTAAATACTGGAAGAAATCCATAGAAAATGAAGAAAGGCTGAAGCGCGAAAGTATTACGGCACAATATGAAACATTAAAAAGCCAGGTAAATCCTCATTTTTTGTTTAACAGTCTGAATACATTATCTACGTTGATAACACAAAACCTGGAAGTGGCAGATCATTTTATTAAGAAGCTTTCGGAGGTGTACAGGTATGTGCTTGAGTTCAAAGATAAGGAAGTTGTTGATATTGCTACAGAACTTAAGTTTATTGATTCCTATCTCTATCTGCAGAAAATAAGGTTTGGTGAAAATCTTATTATTAAGAACAAAATAAAAGACGGCAACTTTTATATTGCCCCCCTGACAATCCAGATATTGATTGAGAATGCAATAAAGCATAATGTTATCTCAGATGATAAGCCCCTGACGATAGAGCTGCGCGATGAAGAATCCTATATTATAGTGAGGAATAATCTGCAAAAGAAAAAGGTCGTAGAAAACAAGGAGAAGATAGGCCTGAATAATATTAAGTCGCGGTACGAAGTTTTAAGTGATAAACCTGTAATAATAGAAGAATCAGGCAAAAGCTTTACTGTAAGGATACCCATATTATATACATCAGAAAATGAACACAATAGTAATTGAGGATGAGAAGCTGGCTGCTCAAAAGCTGATTGAACTCATCCATAAATATGATGTTAACATTAAGGTAATTGAAACTCTTGATTCTGTTGAGAAGAGCGTTGAGTGGTTCAGGAACAGTGATCATCCCGACCTTGTTTTTATGGATATACAGCTGGCGGACGGACTGAGTTTTGAGATTTTTGAGCAGACAGAAGTCCGTTCTCCCGTTATCTTTACCACTGCTTTTGATGAATATACCATAAAAGCATTTAAAGTAAACAGTGTTGACTATTTATTGAAACCGGTGGATTATGAGGAGCTCGCTGCGGCCATGGAGAAATACAAATCAAATTTCGGACCTAAGGTCATTGATGAATATAAGCCTGATATTGAACTGTATGATAAGTTAATAAACCAGTTTGTTCATCCTTATAAGAACAGGTTTGTGGTTAAAGTGGGATTACATATAAGATCGATACCTGTGGATAACATCGATTATTTTTATATATGTGAAAAGAGTACGTTTATATGTACAAAGGAAGGAAAGAGCTACGCCATTGATTACTATCTTGACCGCATTGAGCAGCTTGTAGATCCCCGTTTGTTTTTCCGCATAAGCAGGAAGTTCATTATTAGTATAAATGCAGTTAAGGATATTATTGCCTATTCGAACAGCAGGTTGAGAATTGTGCTTAATAATCCCCCTGAGGAGGAGGCTATTGTAAGCAGGGAGAAGGTCAGGGATTTTAAAATATGGCTTGACAGGTGATGTTAAAACAGACCGGGAGCCGAAATCAGGTAAAACTAAAATGAGCTTAAATACTTTTCCACATCCTTCATTAACCACATAGGTGTTGATGTTGCACCGCATATACCGACACTTTCATTTCTGCCGAACCATGTTTTTTTTATTTCCTTAACAGAACTTATGAAATAGCTGTACTGATTATTTTTTTTACATTCGTTATAAAGCACTTTCCCGTTTGACGAATTCCTTCCTGCAATAAGTATTATTTTATCGTGACTCCTGGCAAAATTCTTTATTTCTTTTTGCCTGATATAAACTTTCTTGCATATTGTATTCTGCACTTTCACCCGTATTCCTTTATTTTTAAGCAATTCAACAATTTCATGAAAGCTGTTAATGTCTTTGGTAGTCTGGCTGAAGAGAGTTAAATGCTGTGGTAATTTATCCATTTTATTAAGTTCGGCAATATCTTCGAATACTGTTGCCTTATTATCAATCTGTCCGGTTAGCCCTATAATTTCAGGATGGTTATGTTTCCCGTATATGTATATATTCTCATTATTTTTATAGGCTTCTTTTATGAGCTTCTGTATTTTGATAATAGTCGGACATGTAGCATCAATAAGTTCATTATTGTTCCGGCGTGCGCGGTCATAGCTTTGCGGCGGCTCGCCATGAGCCCTGAATAAGATCCGGGTATTCCTGATATTCTTCAGCTGATTATACTGAATAATTTTCAACCCGCCTTTTTCAAGTCTGGCTAATTCTTCCTCATTATGCACAAGCTCGCCCAGGCAAAACAATTCATGTTTCTCCTTAAGGGTATCTTCGGCTTTAGTTATCGCTCCTGTCACTCCGAAACAATAGCCTGAATTTTTATCTATATCAATATTAAGATTCAGCTTACTCATAAAATGATCTTCAGATAAGATTTAATTTATGTTTAATATAACATATGATCAGTAATATTGTTTTTCTTAAGTTGGTTATCCTTACACGTTTTTCTATGAGGTTTTCGGCTTTTGTTTTTTTGATTTTTCTGAAAAGGGCAATGTAATAGCAATATATCAGGTAAATTCCCAGCCTCACTTCCTTTTTGATATTTTTAATCCCTGGTTTTGACTTTATAAGGTCATCGCATATTTCATTCTCAATACTTAGTTTATCCTGTGAAGAGAAATTTTCAAAGTCTGCACCGGGGAAATATACCCTGCCTCTATCTTTGAAATCGGCTTTAATATCGCGCAAAAAATTTACTTTCTGAAAAGCTTCTCCAAGTTTTTGGGCGTAGTATTTCAGTTTTTCATATTCATCCTTATCGTTCCTGTAAAATATCTTAAGGCACATTAATCCGACCACCTCCGCTGAGCCGTTGACATATTTTTTAAACTGTAATTTATTATAATTATGTTTATGCAGGTCCATCTCCATGCTATTGAGAAAAGCATCGACAAGTTCTTTTTCTATACCATATTCGTTAACTACATATTGAAAACCGTGTAATATAGGATTGCTGCTTATTTTTTTATTCAAAGCCTCATATGTATCCTCCCTGAATTTTTCAAATAGTTCATGCCTGTTAAAATCATAGAAGCTGTCAACGATCTCATCGGCAAACCTTACAAATCCATATATTGCATATATTTGATCCCTGTATTTTTTGTTCAGCACTCTTATACCTGAAGAAAACGAAGTACTGTAACTGATAGCAGTAATTTTACTGCATTTAAGTGCATTTTTAAGATAAATGTCCATATTTATTAATTATGCGTTCCGTAACCAGTTTTGAACTGATAATTGCCATGGGCAGGCCAGTCCCTGGTAAAGTTGATGAGCCAACATAAAAGGTACTATCATATACCTCGTCATAATTCTTTGGCCGAAATCCTCCTATTTGCGTGAAATTATGTGCCAGTCCGAGTCCGCAGCCTTTATACAGGTTGAACATATGCTGCCAGTTGAGTGGTGTCAGTATTTCCCTGGCAATGGTTTTTGACTTAATATCAAAATTTATGCGCCCGGAGAGATCGGAGATAATGTTGTCTGCAATCTCTTCCTTGTCATTCCAGTGCTGCCTGAACCTGAGATCGGGAACGGGGCACAGTATAAACAGGCTTTCACAGCCTTCAGGAGCTGACCCCTTATTCATATGTGATGCAAGGTTAACATAATAATAAGGTCTGTCAAGGCTTGCAGCATTTTTAAAAATCCTGCCTGAATAATCTCTAAAGTTAGTTCCTAAGAAGTAGTTATGGTAATATAGATTAGGAATCTTAGCTTTCAGTCCCAGGTATATGGTAAATGGAGCCATGGACCACTTCATCTTTGCTATACGTTTATCAATGTATTTTCTTCTTTTAAATATCTTGTTTCTGAATAATGCTGCATCGGCATTTATGACATAAATATCGGCTTCCCATACATTTCCACCGAGGTCAACAAATCCTGTTAATTTACTCTTATTTGTTTTATAATCAACAATCTCTGTATTATAGTATATTTTAACTCCTTCTTTTTCCAGTAATTTTACCAGACTCTCAACTATTCTGTACATTCCCCCCTCGACACTATAATAACCGTCATGTACCAGCTCAGTATAGTTCAAAACATTGTAAACAGCCATGGTATCAAATGGTGTGCTGCCAAGAAAGAAAGCAACAAGCGACATTATTGTCCTCACTTCGTAGGATGAGAAGTATTTACATACCTCCTGCCACATATTGTAATAAAGCCTGGGAATATATTTAACCGGCACTTTGGTTAATGTAATCAGGAATTCCGCTACTGAGTTGAAATTTGATTTTATAATAAGCGGATTGGTTATACTATAAAATTTTCCGGCAGAGGTAAGGAATTTATCCAGGCTTTTTCTGAATCCCGGTTCAAGTTCACTGAACTGCCCTGTTAATTTGTCCGGATCTTTATATATATGATATGTTCTTTCGCTGCCGCTAAAATTAACAGCATAAAGAGGTTCCAGTTCTTTAAGGGTAAATGGAAGTTTTATGTTACAGTCATCCATTAATTCATCAAATTCATAGCTCATACTGAAAAAAGTGGGTCCCAGGTCAAACCTGAAACCATCGACTTTAAGTTCATTCAGGCGGCCTCCCGCCTGATTATGCTTTTCAACCATCTGCACTTTGTACCCTCTTTTCACTAATCTCAGTGCAGTTGCCAGTCCTCCCAGTCCGGTCCCTACAATCAAAACATTTTTACTCATTTTTTATTCAGACATTTTAATAGGACATAAATTTACGTTATAAAATTTTTAAAATAAATTTAAACCTTGTTTATTAAATAGAGCAAATCCAAAAATTTGATGTATTTTCAGTTAATTTAGAATTTAGGTTTATTATGTTATGGACAGGGATGTTATTATAATTGGCTCGGGACTGTCGGGAATAGCGTGTGCCCTGAGACTTGCTGCATCGGGTTATAATGTGGCCGTATTTGACGGGAATCATGGTCCGGGAGGAAAGATATCCGAAAAGTACATGAAGGGGTACAGGTTTGATACGGGCCCTTCACTGCTGACTATGCCTGAATTAATAGATGAATTGTTGGGAACAGCCATGGCAGGCCAAAGGCTGATGGTTAAGCAACTTGACATTATCTGTAAGTATTTTTACAGTGACGGGACAATAGTAAATGCATATAAAAATGCTGATGATTTTGCTGCGGAAATTGAAAAGAAGACGGGTGAAAAGAAAGAAAATGTTTTGAACTTTCTGAAAAAAAGCAAGTATTTATATGATTTGACAAAGGAGACTTTCATTTTCAGCCCTTTTAAAACGTTTAAAAATGCCTTCTCATGGGCTGCGATGAAGGTGGCCCTGCACTTTCGTGCCCTGGATACATACAGAAGCATGCACGAAAAAAACAGGCAGTGGTTTTCAGATTTAAGAGTAGAACAATTGTTTAACCGTTATGCAACATACAGCGGTTCGAATCCTTACAAAGCCCCGGCCACATTGAATATCATAGCTCACCTGGAACATACTGCCGGTGCTTATATACCTGAAAAGGGCATGTTCAGCCTTGTAGATATCTTGTATAAATCGGCCCTGAACAAAGGGGTGAAATTTATATTTAAAAAGAAGGTAGATGAGATAATTGCAGATAAAAACATCATTAAGGGTGTAAAGGTAAATGGTGAAATCTTCAGGAGCAGTATTGTGATAAGTGATGCTGATATTTTTTCAGTTTATAACAGCTTATTAAGAGAAAAAAGGGTGCCCAGATACCTTTTGGAGCAGGAATTATCGTCATCGGCAATTATTTTCTTCTGGGGCATTAACAATAGATACCCGGCACTTGAAATCCATAATATCCTATTTTCCCGGGATTATAAAGCTGAATTTGATTATATTTTTGAAAGGAAACTGATATATGATGATCCAACAGTATATATCTATATTAGTTCCAGGTATGTTCCTGCTGATGCTCCCGGGGGATGCGAAAACTGGTTTGTAATGATTAACAGTCCCTTTAATGACGGACAGGACTGGGATAAATTTGTAAGGGAAGCACGCAGAAACATAATATTAAAAATAAACAGAACGCTGAATACCGATATTGAGCCATATATAGAATGCGAAGATTATGCCGATCCGCGGGTTATTGAGATAACCAGCGGCTCATACAAGGGTGCATTATACGGGACCAGCTCAAATAATAAACTGGCTGCATTTTTTCGTCATCCGAATTTTATAAGTAGATTTAAAGGATTATTTTTTACAGGGGGAAGTGTTCATCCGGGGGGAGGTATACCGCTTTGCCTTGCCTCAGCGAAGATAGTAACCGATAGAATAATTAAATCTCATAAGCGTAATTCATGAAGGATTTTTTAAAGCTGCCTGCACACCAGGCAAAGAAATTTATTATTATCTATTATACCGTTGGCCTAACCGGATTGAGCATAAATCTGACTGCCAGGTATTTTATATACATTATCCCCTTTTCCATACTTCTTAATTTGTTTTTTGTTTTATATTTTAGCAACAGCAGGGGAGCCGGATTTATAATATGCAGCTTAATAATATTTTTGCTTGGCACAATAGCAGAGATGATTGGAGTAAATACAGGTGTGATCTTTGGCAATTATAAATATGATAATAGTGTGCTCGGGCCCATGTTGTTCGGCACTCCTTTGATTATCGGAGTTAACTGGTTTATACTGATATATTGTACTTTTATATTAATTAATAAATTCAAATACCTTGTGATAATAAGGATATTAATGGGAGGTGTAATAATGGTGGTTTTTGATGTTTTGCTTGAGCCTGTAGCCGGAAGGTTATATATGTGGACCTGGCTGAACGGTGAAGTGCCGCTACGGAATTACGCAGCCTGGTTTATTCTGGCATGTGCGTTTTTAAGTGTCATGTATCTGTGGAAGATGGATAGAAAAAATGTGATTTCATTACATCTGCTCCTGGCACAGTTTGTATTTTTTGCAGGACTAAACCTGTTTTTATAATTAGGGATATAAGATAAATAATGATAAAGTCGAGGCATATACCATTTTATGTATGGTTATTCAACACTTACACAAGGATAATGCTTAAAAGGCATTTTCATGATATTAATATTATATCGGACCTCAGCCCCAGGAATGTTCCTGCAATAATCATTGCAAATCATTTCAGCTGGTGGGACGGTTTTTTTGTTGTATATATTAATTACAGGATTTTTCATAAAAAACTGCATGTGATGATGCTTGAGGAGCAGCTGAAAAAGCACAGGATCCTGAGCAAGGCAGGAGCTTTTTCAGTTACAAAGAAGAAAAAATCAGTACTGGAATCGATTGATTACTGCATCTCCCTGCTTAATGACCCTGGTAATCTCCTGTTATTCTACCCGCAGGGAGAAATCCAATCCTCATACCATTACCCTTTAAAATTTGAAAAAGGGCTGTTGAATATCCTTGAGGGAGCAAAGAAGGAATTTCAGCTTATTTTTCTTGTTGCGCTGACTGATTATTTTTCAAATAAGCGTCCCGTGCTTAACCTTAATATGATTGAATTCTCAGGAGATTACAGTCATAGTGAGATAGAGAAAGCATATAATAATTTTCTGACGGATTGTATTCAAAGCCAGAAAGAATAAAGAATGATAATCATTTCATATATTGTCTTCGGCTTTTTGATCCTGAGGCTATTAATTGCCTTTACTAATCTAATAACAAGACGGTTGTTATCATTCAGGGAGAGTTCAGGTGAACATTTTATTTCAATATTAATTCCGGCAAGAAATGAAGAAGAAAATATAGGGGAGCTGCTTGACAATATTTTTAATCAGGATTATCAAAGCTATGAAGTTATAGTATATGACGATATGTCGGAGGATAGCACTCTTGAAATTGTGAGGCGCTATGCATCAAAAAATAAGAAGATCAGGTATATACAGGGAAAGGGGCTTCCAGAAGGGTGGCTGGGGAAAAATTATGCATGCCACCGGCTGTCCCTGGAAGCTGAAGGCTCATATTTTTTATTTATGGATGCAGATGTGACTATTGAAAACGGATTAATAGGGAGCTGCTTAGGGTATTTTAAAAATGAGAAGCTTGCCCTGCTTTCAATATTTCCCCGGCAGGTTATGGTAACTATTGGAGAGAAGCTGACTGTCCCCCTTATGAACTGGATCCTGGTTTCTATGTTACCCCTGATACTGGTAGAATATTCATGCCGTACCTCGCTGTCGGCAGCAAACGGACAATTCATGCTGTTTAATGCTGATATTTACAGGAATAATATGTGGCATGAGAAAGTCAGGTCCCACAAGGTTGAGGATATTGAAATCGTAAAATTAATTAAAGGAGGGGGCTACAGGGCCAAAACTCTTCTGGGCGATAACCGGATAAAATGCCGTATGTATAAAAATTTTGCCGGGGGTATTGAAGGATTTTCAAAAAATGTTACTGCATATTTTGGTAACAGCAGCCTTTTAACAATACTGTTTGCCTTGATAACTTCATTCGGCATATTTGACATTTTATTTACACTGGATTATTTATCTGCTATAGCTTTTATAATCCTCTCTGTCATACTGAGAATAATCGTTTCAATACTGAGCAGGCAGGATATATTGTCCAACATACTATTAATTATTCCTCAACAAATTGCTTTTGTTGTTGTTGTTGTTAAAGCCCTTTATAACAAATCCGTAAAATATGGAAACTGGAAAGGCAGGCCAATCAGATTTTAATAATCATTCAATCAGCGCATTTTTATTGATTATTTTGCTGCTGATAATGACTGTATTGCATGTAAACGGACAAACATCTTATAATCAGCACATATATAATGCATTTATAAGCGGGAAAATGGATTTATGGGAGTATAATATGAATAAGATGGAAGAAGATTATTTAAGGGACAGGAATATTCAAAGCCTTTATGATTTAACTTATACGTTTTACGGATATATAGCCTATTGCGTGGTTACAGGCGATGAACCCGGGGCGAGGTATTATATTGGCAAAGCCAGGCATAATATCGATATATTGCTAAAGTACGATTCATTGTGGGCTGAAGTATATTCACTGAAAGGTGCTATATACGGTTTTGAGATAGGATTAAATCCTTTAAGGGCACTGGAGTACGGTGTAAAAAGCATTAAAAGTATTAAAAGGGCTGCGGAGCTTGATAAGGAAAATGCCAGAGTATTAATGGAGATAGGTAATATGAAATATTACACCCCTAAAATTCTGGGGGGAGGGTTAAAAAAAGCTATATACTATCACGAGAAGGCTGTTAGCATGTTTGAATCAAACAAAAATGAACTTAAAAGCAACTGGATATATCTTCTTGTGCTGACAAACCTGGCACGGTGGTATAGTGAGGATAACAAGGTAAATGAAGCAACGATTATATACAAAAAAATCCTGGACATTGAACCCGATTATTTATGGGTAAAAGACTATTTATATCCTGAACTTATGAATAAAAGATAAATGAGGGTTATGTCCGGAAATTATTTTTAAGTATTATTACTATAATTGAATTAAATATTTCTTATTTTAACAGAGTGTTAAGAGGTAAGTTAAAATATTAGAACCATGAAAATATTTAAATATTCATTTCTCCCGGCATTAATAGTTTATTGTTCCTGCGGTGGTGATGGAAACGAAGACAATGTTGATTACAAGCAGGAGATGAGGATTTTTGTAGAAGGTATTAGTGCCTATGCAAAAGGAATCAACGCGGAATTTATCGTCATACCCCAGAACGGGCAGGAGCTGGTAACAGATAATGGTGATACTGACGGGGCGCCAGATACTGAATACCTGAACTCTATTGACGGGGTCGGACGTGAAGATCTGTTCTTTGGTTATGATGAAGATGACCAGGAAACGCCAAAAGCAGACAGGGACTATATGATGGTATTTCTTGATGTATGTGAGGACGCTGATGTGGAGGTTTTTGTAACGGACTACTGCTTTTCACACCAGAAAATGGATGAATCCTATGCCAAAAATGCTGCAAAGGGATATATCTCATTTGCGGCCCCTGACAGAGAGTTGAGTGTTATTCCCGGTTATCCCGGGGAGCCGAGTAATGTTAACGCAAATGATATCAATTCACTTGCCGGTGCAAAAAACTTCCTTTATTTACTCAACCCTGAAAACTTTGGCTCAAAGCAGGAATTTATTACAGCTTTGTCGGAAACAAATTACGACCTTCTAATAATTGACTATTTTTTTGAGGAAGAAGAATATTCGGTCTCCGAAATAAACACACTGAAATCGAAAAATAACGGGGGCAGAAGGTTAGTTGTTTCATATATGAGCATTGGTGAGGCAGAAGATTATCGCTTTTACTGGCACAGTGACTGGAAGAACCATCCCCCGGCATGGCTTGCCGGTGAGAACCTCGAATGGGAAGGTAATTTTAAAGTCAGATACTGGAAGGAGGAATGGAAGAACATTATTTATGGAAGTGAGAGTTCATACCTCGACAAGATTATAAGCAGGGGGTTTGACGGGGTTTACCTGGATATTATTGATGCTTTTGAATATTTTGAAGAAGATTAAAGCTGCCTGAGAGCCGCGGAGTATCAGTCTTGTATTCTCTTTAAAATCTTATCGTGCGGGGATTCATTTATTTTTTTCCTGAGCCAGTCAATGGCATCGATCTCCCTTTCAAAAACTTTAGTAGGGATCCTGGGCATGCTGACAGTTATGTATAAATTCGATAGCACACTGTGAAATGCTGAGTTCATTAAAATTGCCACAGCTATAACAATAGATTTATCTTGTTTTCCGAAGTAGGCCCTTGCCTCTCTTGACATAAAAACCATATCCCTGATATCGACAAGGTTTGCATGTATGTAAGATCCCGCTATTTCACCGGCATTTTTTACAATGGCTTTGGCTGTGTCAGCTTCTATGCTGGCATTGGGTAGAATTTTTATCTTTATGATACCTTCCTCCTCAATATCTACAGTAGCCATACCGCGAATATTTACGGGAAGTTTCATTTTTCAAATATATATAATTGTATTAAAATTAATAAAATCTTATGTATTTTAAAAATCATTTAAGACTTCTTTTACCTGACAACTATCATCCTCCTGGCATCAACAAAATTATTGTTAACATACATTTTATATATGTATATTCCCCCCGGAAGTCCGTTTGCCTCAAAATTTACTTTATGGTTTCCGGCTTGCTGTGCAGTATTTACTAAGGAATGTACCTCTCTCCCCCACATATCAAATATTTTTATTGATACAAAGGCAGGTTCAGACAATGAATATGCTATTGTAGTGAACTCATTAAAGGGATTTGGAGTGTTTTGTCCGTTAAAGGATCCGGATTTTATGCCGGTGCCATAGACTTCACTGACGGAAGTGTATACTCCTTCTGTTATTGACGCTGAGAACGAGCGCGATGTAAGACCCTGGCCATCCCTCCATATTTCAAAGCCCGCTTCCATATTATGCATATACCAGTCCTCTTCAAGGTATCCGCGATTAACCGCGTCATGTATAAAATCCCGGACGTCGATGCTAACACTGTCAGTAACATTTTTTATCCTGTAGGCAATATAGTTAACCCACCATTCTGCAAAATATACATCCCAGTCATGACCTCCCGCGCTAAGAGTCCCAACCTTTGATCCCCCCGGTGATGCGCCCCCGTTATAACCGATCCAGATCATCATTTCACCGTTGTAATCGGATCCGGAGCCCGTGGAATCAAACCATGATTCATATGCAGCATTCCACGTTCCCGAAGCACCATCTGTGCTGATAACCCATGTAATGGGGGCACTTGCTATTTCACTTATCTTTTTGGGCAAGGGGTTATCTTTGGAGGTGCACCAGCCCCAGTGACATCCTTTGAAAATAAAGGGATATGAACATACTTGCGAATCATCATGTGTGGACAATGATACTTCAAAGAATGATGTATCAGGATTTACATTGAGACACTGGTCTCCCACTCCATCTCCGTCACCCCAGACATTGTTCGATACATGGTATTCCCCATCCATTACAGGTGTTGATTCAGGGGCACACAACTCCTGCACCTGTCCGTTTAACTTAATCGTGATAATAAGTGCTATTAAAAAAATCACATATATATTTTTCATTTAAATAATTTTTATAAGTAAAGCAATTGCAATTATATAATAAACAGTTTAAAATAAACTTTTACGTTGTAATTACAAAACTTGTTTGTTTTTTCTTCAGAGGAAGGACATCCGCATTTAATTTTTTAACCATGCAACCGCTTCGTTATAGTGAGTGAAAATTCTCGTATTAAAGCCCTGGTTACGTGTTGCGGTCTCAATGAAAGAACGGGTTTTGTCTGAGGAATGTACAAGCAGCGCTACCTTGTCGTTACGTTTGCGGTCGAATTTTTCAAGTTCCTTGGCAAAGGTATATTTTTCGAAGGTTCCCCATTTATTATTTGTGGTACGTATATCAAAAAGAAAACTATTAATGCCAAATTTTTTGGCAAGCCTGACAGTTTCCTTTGTGAAGATCAACACATAAATCGAAGACACTGTTTTTTTCAGATTAACGATCACAAAAGACTTGTCATCGGATATTCCAATAAGATAATCCATATCACGATCTTATAACCCGAATTCATTTTTCAGGTTATAAATTGGTTACTATTTCTAATTCAGATTTTTATTTAATCTAAGTTAATAAATTTTGTTTTCTTTTAAAAATAATTTGACAGCAAAGTGTCATAATAAGAAAATAAATTATTTTGTATAAATTAGGATTATATATACGATTCAGATATCTTTAGCAGCCTGACTTTTTACGTGAAATAAATAAATAAAAACAGTAAATTATGAAATTCGGTTATTTTAATGACAAAGACAGAGAATATATCATTACTAACCCAAAGACACCATGGCCCTGGATAAACTACCTGGGCAATGAAGATTTTTTTTCATTGATTTCAAATACAGCCGGGGGGTACAGTTTTTATAAAGATGCCCGGTTAAGAAGGATCACCCGCTACAGGTATAATAATGTTCCTATGGATGCCGGGGGGAAATATTTTTATATTAATGAAGATGGGGACGTGTGGTCTCCGGGATGGAAGCCTGTAAAAGCTGAACTGGATAATTACGAGTGCCGGCACGGACTGGGATACACAATAATTAAGGGAGAAAGGAATGGAATTGAAGCTGAGGTATTATATATGGTTCCCTTAAAATACCTGGGGGAAGTGCAGAAGCTTAAACTAACCAATAAATCAAATACTATCAAAAAATTCAGGCTATTCTCATTCGTTGAATGGTGTCTGTGGGATGCACATGAGGATACAACAAATTTTCAACGTAACTTTTCAACAGGCCAGGTGGAAATAGAAGGTTCAACGATATATCACAAGACAGAATACAGGGAGAGAAGAGATCATTATGCCTTTTATACTGTAAATGCAAAGATCTCAGGATATGACACAGACAGGGAATCATTTATCGGACTTTACAACGGCTTTGACAGTCCGGAAGCGGTTATGGCAGCCAGTCCGGGGAATTCGGTAGCTCACGGCTGGTCTCCTGTCGCCTCACATTGTATTGATATAGAACTTAAGCCAGGAGAAAATACCGAGTTAATATTCATCCTGGGCTATGTTGAAAATCCGGTAAAAGAGAAGTTTTCAGCAAAGCAGGTTATAAATAAGAAACCTGCAAGGGAGATGATAGCCAGGTTTCAATCTCCCGGCGATGTAGACCTCGCTTTTAGAGAGCTAAAAAAATTCTGGGATGATTTATTATCTGTTTATAACCTTGAGCATCCTGATGAAAGGTTAAACAGGATGGTGAATATATGGAACCAGTACCAGGTTATGGTTACTTTCAATTTTAGCCGCAGTGCCTCGTATTTTGAGTCAGGCATCGGCCGGGGTATGGGATTTCGTGATTCGAACCAGGATCTTATTGGTTTTGTGCATCAGATACCCGAAAGGGCCAGGGAAAGGATAATAGATATCGCTTCGACACAGTTTGATGATGGGGGTGCCTATCACCAGTACCAGCCCCTGACAAAGCGTGGCAACAATGAGGTAGGAAGCAACTTCAATGATGATCCCCTGTGGCTTATTCTCTCTACTGTAGAATATATTAAGGAAACAGGTGACTGGAGTATTCTTGATGAATCGGTGCCTTTTGATAATGATGAGTCCAATAAAGCCAGTTTATTTGAGCACCTGAAACGTTCATTTTATCATGTTGTTAATAACCTGGGGCAGCATAATCTGCCATTAATTGGAAGGGCTGACTGGAACGATTGCCTGAACCTGAACTGTTTTTCAGAAACACCGGGAGAATCATTTCAGACAACGGAAAATAAAGAGGGAGGTATTGCGGAATCGGTATTTATAGCAGGGATGTTTGTTTTGTATGGCAAAGACTTCATTGAAATTTGCAAAAGACTTGGCAAGGAATATGAAGCAGGCAAAGCGGCCATACATGTGAAGAACATGAAGAAAGCTATAGATGAGCATGGATGGGACGGTGAGTGGTTCATCAGGGCTTATGATCATTTCGGGGAAAAGGTTGGGAGCAGGGAACAAAAAGAAGGAAAAATATTCATTGAATCACAGGGCATGTGTATCATGGCAGGTATGGGATTAGAAAATGGCCGTGCCCGTAAGGCACTTGAGTCAGTGAAGAAATATCTCGATTGTAAGTATGGCATAGTATTGAATAATCCGGCATTCACGGAATATATAGTAAAGTACGGAGAGATATCTTCATATCCTGAAGGATACAAGGAAAATGCAGGTGTATTCTGCCACAATAATCCATGGATCATGATCGGCGAAACACTGGCCGGCAATGGCGAGAGGGCATGGGAGTATTATAAAAAGATATGCCCCTCCTACCTTGAAGATATTCATGTTCTGCATAAAACCGAACCTTATGTTTATTCACAAATGATTGCCGGTAAAGATGCCTATAAGCCCGGCGAGGCAAAGAATTCATGGCTTACCGGTACCGCTGCATGGAACTATTATGCTATTACGCAATATATATTGGGTATACAGCCTGATTATGAAGGAATAAAAGTTGATCCGTGCATTCCCGGGAAGTGGGACGGGTATGTTGTTAACCGAATATTCAGGGGCGCAAGATACAGGATAGAAATAAGAAATCCTGACCATGTATCAAAGGGAATCAGACAATTAATCGTGGACGGTCAGCAGATTAAAGGTAATGTGATCCCTGTATTTGATACAGGAACAGAGCATAAAGTAGAGGTAATAATGGGATAATTCTGAAATTTACAGGGGTACATTAATCCTTGCATGTTAAGCTTAATATAAAGTATATCAAGAAGTTATACAGGAATCACCATTGTATGCTTATCCGAATGTTCAATTAATCAATGATTTCTCCCGTTTAATCAAAATAAGAGGAATATACAAATCATTTTGCATAAGAAAAGCGTATGAAGTAAGTGAAGGAAACCTAAATTATTTATTTTAACTATGAGTACTACAAAATTGACAGATGAGAAAAATAACGTTATCGAAACACTCGTTATTGAACCGACATCAGAATCTTTAATGGTCAGTTTAAAGAGCGGATTATTGGAATTTTCGGGCAGGTCTATTCCTGAAAATCCTCTAAAGCTTTTTGGCCCTATAATTGAATGGATTGAAAAATATATAGAGAATCCGGCTCCCAGTACTACAATAAACCTCAAATTCGAGTACATTAACACAAGCTCCTCAAAATTCATAGTGACAATTCTTGAGATCCTTGACAAGGCATATGACGAAAAAGAGAAGAATATGAGCATTAGCTGGTCTTATGAAATAGGAGATGAGGATATGTACGAGCTGGGGAAATTTATTGAATCAATGATAAATATTCCCATGAGTTATATTGAGGTTGAGGAGACTGTCGAGTATTAAAGTATTCTGTCGCGTTCCGCATCTTTAAATTAAGATTTCCCGGTTGGGTATCTGATTTTTCCGTCTTTTACTTTCCCTTTCACATATTCTTTTTCTTTACGCTGTGGCATAATGACTTCAATGGTTATGCATTTAGCTCCCTTATTTCTTTAACATAATATCATATATTCTTTATCATAACAGTACGTTCCGTTAGGTAAAAAGATCATATATTTCACGGATCCTGAAATAATATTGCTACGCAATATTTTACCTAAAACCTATATTTATGAAAAAAAGATTAAAACTCAAATTGCATTACCGGTTGTTAATGCAATTTTTCCTGGCTTTATTATTTTTTATAATAAGCAGCCAGGTATTAATGGCCCAGGTAATTTCGGTTTCCGGGGTTGTTACTGATCAAAGCAGTGGCGAGGTATTACCGGGTGCCAATATTTTGATCAAGGGTACTACTGCAGGTGCTGTTACTGATGTTGATGGCAAATATACCATTGAGGTTGAAAGTCCCGATGCAGTGCTGGTTTTCTCATATATTGGCTTTGAAAAAAAGGAGATCCTTGTAGGTGACCAGACTGTTATTAATGCAGATCTTGTGTTTATTGCCGAAGATCTGGAAGAAATAGTGGTTGTGGGTTATGGAGTGCAGAAAAAGAAGCTTTCAACAGGTGCAACGGTGAATGTCAAGGCTGAGGATATTGAAAACAGGCACAGCCTCCGTATTGAGCAGGCTATACAGGGAATAACGCCGGGTGTCAGCATTACTGCTAACTCCGGACAGCCGGGGGAACCTTTGAAAGTGCGTATAAGGGGTGTCGGTACGGTAGGAGATTCTGACCCTCTCTATGTTGTTGACGGTATGCCTACCGATGATATAAGGTATCTTAATCCGTCAGACATTGAATCGGTAGATATTTTAAAAGATGCCGCTTCGGCAGCCATTTACGGTGCACGGGCAGCTAACGGAGTTATACTTATTACCACAAAGCAGGGGCAGACAGGGCAAATGAGAGTATCCTACGACGCGTACTATGGCATCCAGAACACTCCGAAAAAACTTGATATGCTGAACGGGCAGGAATACTGCATGATTATGAACGAGGCAGCAATAAATGAGGGTGAAGATTCAATATTTACACAGGCCCAGATTGAATCTATAGGAGAAGGTACTAACTGGATGGATTATTTATTTAAGGACAATGCACCAACTCAAAATCATGTTTTAAGCCTGACTGGAGGAACGGATAAAAGTGTTTACTCTGCCTCGCTGTCTTACCTTGACCAGGAAGGTATTATAGGGTCAGAGAATAAATCGAAGTTCCAGAGGATATCCTTCAGGCTCAACTCTGAACATAAACTGTACAAGGATAATGTAAAATTTGGAGAGAACCTGGTTTACAGCCATTCCATAGTAAGGGGTGTCGGCGTAGGTGATGCATATCATAATACTCTCAGGAATTTCGTTAATGCCAGTCCGACTTACCCTGTATATAGCGATACCACTGCAGATGGTTTCGGCAGGTCATCCGTCTTCCCCCTGGAAGTAAATCCGGTTGGAATGATGCATTTCAGTAATTTCAAAATAGATAAATATGATAAACTGCTTGGCAACATTTATACGGAAATAGAATTTATCAAAGGTTTAAGTTTTACAAGCAAATTCGGAATCGACCTGTCCTTTAAAAGGACAAATGAATATATACCCATTTACGAACTTACTGAGATGCAGAAAGAAACAAATTCGACTGCAAAAATGAGTATTGAGAGCAACTTTACATATAATTTTGAAAATTACCTGACCTATGCCAGGTCAATCGGCAAGAATAATTTCATGCTCCTTGCCGGTAACACTATTCAGGAGTACAACAAATTTGAGGTCAGTGGTGAGAAAGAAGATTTGATTATTGAAGATTTTGATTTTGCCATACTGGATAACGGTACTAATGAAGAAACGCAGATAGCCAAAGGCACTAAGCTGGAGAGGGCACTGCTTTCTTATTTCGGCAGGTTAAATTACAATTATGACGAGAAGTACTTGTTTACAGCTACTTTTAGAATCGACGGTTCATCTAAATTCGGACCGGAAAACAGGTATGGATATTTTCCTTCATTCTCGGGTGGCTGGGTTATCAGCCAGGAAGGTTTTTTTAATCTTGATTGGCTGAACTTCCTGAAGTTACGAGGCAGCTGGGGTCAGAACGGTAATGATAAAATAATGGACTTCGTCTATGAGGCCCTTATTGAGTCCCAGGGAATGGATTATTATTTTGGGGCGGATGAAACAAAAGCTGTAGGGTCGGCACCTACACAGCTTCCAAATCCAAGGATTAAATGGGAAACATCGGAGCAGATCGATATAGGACTTGACTCCCGTTTTCTCTCCGGTTTTTCTCTTGCAGTGGATTTATACAAGAAAACAACTAAAGACTGGCTTGTCGTAGCTCCTGTCTCAGATCTGGCCGGTGCCGCGGCCCCATACATTAACGGGGGGAAAGTAGAAAATAAAGGAATTGAAATAGATTTGGGGTACAGTAAATACTTCGGAGAATTTACGTTCTCGGTGAATGCAAATATGGCTTACAATAAGAATGAAGTGCTGGAAATTAATAATGAAGAAGGAATAATTCATGGTGAGACAGACATTCTGTTTCACGGCCATACTGAATTTTACCGTGCTGAAGTCGGTTATCCCATAGGTTATTTTTACGGATATCAGTCAGACGGGATTTTCCAGAACCAGGAAGAAATAGATAATTACACTTATATAGAAGATGATGGCCGTGTGGTTATTATTCAGCGCAGGGCCGTACCTGGTGATGTAAAATGGGTTGATGCCGACAATGACGGCAGGATTTCTGCGTATGACAAGGTTTTGATCGGTGATCCGAATCCTGACTTTGTATACGGATTATCTTTCAGTTCAGAATACAGGGGATTTGATTTCTCCCTGTTTATGCAAGGAGTGGCAGGGAACCAGGTTGTTATGGGTATAAGGCAGGAAGAACGCCTGTGGAATAATTATACTACAGAGATACTGGATCGCTGGCACGGGGAAGGGACTTCCAACACTATTCCGCGTGTAACGCTTGAGCCGGGATTGAACTATTCGACAATTTCCGACTTATATGTACAGAATGGGGATTATCTCAAAATAAGGAGCGTGAACATAGGATATAATTTTAAGAAGACTTTACTGAAGAATTTACCGGTTGAAAAGCTACGCATCTATGTTGCTGCAAATAATCTCTATACATTCACGAAATACACAGGACTGGATCCTGAAATAGGATACGGAGATTATGATAAAGAGCGCGCGGCCAATTTCTCAACTGGAATTGATATAGGGTATTATCCCTTGCCGAGGACTTATCTGATAGGATTAAATGTTAATTTTTAATTGAAGAAATCATGAAAAAATTAAATATACTTTTAGCTCTTATAATGCTGGTGTCTTTTATATCCTGTGAGAAGGATTTTCTGGACAGGTATCCTTATGACAAAAAGGTGGTAGGGAATTTTTACAAAACTCAGCAGGATGCGTATGAAGCGCTTGTTGCTGTTTATGATGTACTTCAGGGAGCTGTGGTTGGAGACAATGATTATGATAATATAATGTTATTGTCTGAAATAGCCTCTGATAATTGTTATGCAGGGGGCGGTGCCAACGATGATTTTCGTCTCCAGGTGTGGGATGATTTTCAGCCTGTTTTTTATAATCCGCAAGCCCTGCAATGGAGGAAATATTATCGCGGAATTTACAGGGCAAATGTGTTTTTGGAGAATCTTGATAATGTGGAATGGGGCGAAAGCGGAGATCTTAAGATCAGGTATATTTCCGAGGCCCGGTTTTTAAGGGCATACTTTTATTTCGACCTGGCGCGGCTGTTCGGCCATATTCCTCTACTTACCGGAGTTGCAGATGCATCAAACCTTAAAATACCACAGGCGGACCCTGCCGATGTGTACAAATTTATTGTGGAGGATTTGCAATATGCCATTGATCATCTGCCGGCTGTTCCTTACCAGGGCATACCGGCCGCTGAATACGGAAGGGTAACAAAGTGGGCTGCCGAAGCACTTCTGGGCAGGGTATTCCTGTACTATACGGGGTATTACAACCAGCCTGACATAGCGGGAGTAGTTACCAAATCCGATGCACGTTCCTGCATTGATGATGTCATAAGTAGTAGCGGGTACGCACTTGTGGATACCTTCGAACATTTATGGCAATATTCGTTCGATAAGTTTGTCGGTGAAGATAATATAGAAACGGTGTTTGCCATAAAGTACACTTACAAGGACTTCGGAGATTATACCAAAAGGGACGGAAACAGGTGGCAGGTGATGATAGGGCTCAGAAACCAAATTATAATTCCTTATGGAAGCGGGTGGGGTGCAGCGACCGTTAATCCCAAGCTCTGGAATGCATATGATACTAACGATACAAGGAGGGAAGCCACGATCCTCGGATGGGATGAGCTGGGTATTAAATTCACTACCACCGACCAGCGTGAATATACGGGCTACAACTGGAGGAAATTTGTGCCGCTGACAGATACATTGGGCAATCTCATAACCGAAAACTATGGAGGTAATTTTATGAGGGACAACTATTTTGATTATCCTGTAATTCGCTATTCCGATGTTCTTCTTATGTCCGCCGAGCTTCATCTCGATGACAATCTTTCCCTGGCACAGTCATACTACGATCAGGTGCGTGACAGGGCTTTTCTTAATGACGGGCACCGCAAGACTTTATCAAATGATGCTGCGGGCAAGAGTCTGATCATGGAAGAGCGCAACTTTGAGCTGGCCCTTGAAGGCCACAGGTACTGGGATTTGTTGCGCCAGGGCGGACTGGCTGATAATCTGAGCGTTGCCAAAGCTGCCATAGACTGCATCGAGCCTTATATTGTAACATTCAGGCCCGAAACAGAGGGGGTATTTGAAATACCTCCTACACAGGTTGAGCTGTCAGATGGGGCATTAATTCAAAATCCCGGATGGGAGTAAAAAAGGGACAGCGAAAATAGGGATAGCGCCCCTATTTATTATTGATTCGGGATACCCGGATGAATTGATTTTTTCACTTTAAATATAGGTATCAGGTACTTGCGTAAAGAGAGGCTGCCCATTAAGGGCGGCCTTTCTTAATTGTCCCTAATTTTATTAAATTTGATTAAAAATCTATTTAAATTGGGAATAAAGAATGAGTAAAATGAAAGCACTGGTAAAAAAATATAAAAAAGAAGGATTATGGCTGGAAGATGTCCCTGTTCCGCAGCCGGGTATTAATGATGTAAGGATAAAAATACATAAAACAGCCATCTGTGGGACAGATATCCATATCTATAAATGGGATTCCTGGGCACAGAAACCAATTCCCGCACCGATGATAATTGGTCATGAGTTCGTTGGCGAAGTTGAAAGTTTTGGAAGCAATGTTAAAGGGTTTAAAGTGGGTGACCTGGTAAGCGGGGAAGGACACATTGTTTGCGGTCATTGCCGGAATTGTCTTGCAGGGCGGCTCCATTTATGCAGGGATACCATGAGCGTTGGAGTAACCAGGGATGGGGCATTCGCCGAATATGTTTGTATACCCGCAACCAATGTCTGGCATTGTGATCCGAGTATACCCGAAGATGTTCTTGCCATATTTGATCCCATTGGTAACGCTACTCATACAGCACTGTCATTTGATCTTATTGGTGAAGATGTCCTGATAACGGGAGCAGGTCCCATCGGTATTATAGCTGCTGCAATTGTCAGGCATGCGGGGGCAAGATATGTTGTAATAACAGACGTCAATCCCTATAGATTGGAGCTGGCAAAAAAAATGGGCGCTACGCGGGTAGTTGATGTAAGTAAAGAAAATTTAAAAGATATTCAAAAAGAATTGGGGATGACCGAAGGATTTGATGTCGGACTCGAAATGTCAGGGAACGGACAGGCATTTGAAGATATGCTTGAGAACATGGTACATGGGGGTAATATTGCTCTCCTGGGTATACTCCAGCCAGAGACAGAAATTAATTGGGACCTGGTCGTTTTCAACGGATTAACTATAAAAGGCATATATGGCCGTAAAATGTTTGAGACCTGGTATAAGATGACAGTTATGGTACAGGGCGGATTGGACTTAACGCCAGTGATCACCCATCGTTTCAGCTATACTCAATTTGAGGAGGGCTTCGAACTGATGGGTTCCGGTTTATCAGGCAAGATCATCCTGAATTGGATGTAACCTGAAAAAACCATAACAACGGTGCATTGGCGCAATTGAAAAACAAGTCAATTAATTAAAGAAAGGAAATAGTATGTTCAGTAAAATGAAATCGTATCTGCAGCAGGAGATAAACACCATAAAAGAAAATGGGTTATTCAAGGATGAAAGAATAATCGTCAGTCCCCAGGATGCTAATATAGAGGTTCTTGGAGGCAAAAAAGTACTGAATCTCTGTGCAAATAATTACCTGGGACTTGCATCCCATCCCGAGGTCATTTAGGCAGCGCGTTCGAGTTACGTCGACTGGGGTTACGGATTATCATGGGTCAGTTTTATTTGAGGCTCCCAGCAGAT
>CAZOLY010000004.1:0-44650 GCA_964580815.1 uncultured Bacteroidales bacterium | reverse complement strand
ATCATCTTTCCAGAATTTTTGAATTTCTTTTGGATTATAACAGGCAGGGGCTTTAAATAAATAATAAGACTGTTCCCACAGTTCATTGACAAAGCTGGCCCTATCCTTAACAAGACCAATAACCTTAATTATGTAATTTCTATCAGCTTTAATATTTTCCTGTTTTAATATCTCCGCAAATGAATCTGCCAGTTCATTATCAGGTTTCTTCTTCAGGTATTGCTGGTTATACCATCTTGCTTTTTCTGGATCGAACCGTGCTCCTGCCTTGCCAACGTTTTCAAGAGAGAAGTTATCAATCAGTTCTTCCTTTGAAAATAATTCCTTTTCTGTGCCCGGATTCCAGCCTAAAAATGCCAGGATATTTAAAAAAGCCTCCGGAAAATAGTCCCATTCCCTGAATCCTTTTGAAATTTCACCTTCAGGAGATTTCCACTGAATGGGGAATACCGGGAATCCTTCCCTGTCCCCGTCTCTTTTACTTAGTTTACCTTTTCCCCCCGGTTTCAGAATAAGGGGAAGATGGGCAAATTCAGGCATTGCCTGTTCCCAGCCCAGAGCCTTGTATAGCATAATATGCAAGGGTAATGAGGGTAACCATTCTTCGCCCCTTATAACATGGGTTATTTCCATCAAATAGTCGTCGACCACATTTGCCAGGTGATAGGTTGGCAATCCGTCAGATTTAAAGATAACTTTATCATCAAGAGATGATGTATTGAATACAACCTCTCCCCTTATCAAATCATTAATTTTTATTTCCATATTTTCAGGCATCTTAAACCGCAGTGCATAGGGGGTGTTATTTTTTAACAGTTTTTCAGTCTCGGCCTCTGATAAATTAAGAGAATTATTCAGATTAATCCTTGTGGAGGCATCATATGAAAATGACGTCTTTTTTTCTTCATATTCTTTTCTTATTCTTTCCAGTTCCCGGGTTGTGTCAAAAGCATAGTAGGCATACCCGCCATTTACCATTGCAGTTGCATATTTCCCATATACTCCTTTTCTTTCCGATTGCCGGTAGGGACCATAATTTCCACCGGCTCCGGGTCCCTCATCAAAGTCAATACCGCACCACTCCAATGAATTAATAATATACTCCTCGGCACCGGGTATATATCTTGACTGGTCAGTATCCTCGATCCTCAGAATAAATCTGCCCTTGTGTTTTCTTGCAAATAAATAATTAAACAAGGCTGTTCTTATACCTCCAATGTGTATCGGTCCGGTCGGACTCGGAGCAAAACGGACCCTTACTTTTGTCATAATTATTCTGTTTTCGCGATTTTGGCAAATATAAATCTAAACTATTTACTTTTAAAAGTCCTTTTTTTAAAAGATTTTTTTAATAAATCCAAAATCTTTATAACCTGTTGATATGTTTATTTTGCGTACTTACTTTATAAATAGCACTCTAGTCCGGATTACCTAATATTCTTTGCTAATGGGGGTGCTTATTGTTTTACTATATTCTCTATAATCATTAGTTTGGAATTGACTATTTTAATTATATATATACCACTTTGTAAATCACTAATATTTAAATACGTTATTCCCTTTTCATGCTTTTGTATTAATAATTTACCGTCTAGGGAAATGACTGAGATATCTATTGATTCATACTCAAATCCTTCAATATATAAAATATCATTGGCCGGATTCGGGTATAACTTATATTGTATATCAGAATTAAGTTCATTAATATAAACTGAACCTGATGTCGTAAAACTCCATACCTCAGACCAGGGACTCATACCTCCGGCATAATTCAACGCTCTTACCCTCCAGTAATACATTGAATAACTGGCTAAGCCGTAATAAATTGATTCGGATGTGCCGAAATAGACCACCTGATCAAAGACAGGACTATTGAAATCAGGATTATCGGCGACCTGCAAATGATAATAATCTGCATCTTCAGTTTCATTCCATGACAAATTAACTGGCAAAGGATCAATTATTGTCGATCCGTCTGCAGGTAGTTCAAGAACCGGTGCGTTCATTGAGATTTCATAAACAGTGAACTGCCAGATATCTGACCAGTAACTCGTATCGCTGCCATTCGATGCATTTACCCGCCAGAAATAAACCATGCCGCTATCCAGATCACTGATTGAACGTGATGTTAATGTTAAACCTTCTTCATCAAAGATGGGGTCTGTAAAAATTCCCGTATTTGATATTTGCAATCTGTATGTTAAAGCTGAAGGAACGGGATACCAGCTTAATATAACATCCTCCGGATATACATAAGCATAATCATAAGGCGAATCAAGTATGGGAACCGGAAGGGCACAGATTTCACCGCCACCTGTTTCTGATTTCATAATTGTACAGCCTGCAGTAATCCAGCCGATATCCTGGCTCACAAAATATACCTCATCGATTCCGTTGGATGTTTCCGAATACAGGTAATCCCAGCTGGCGCCACCGTCTGTTGTTTTTATTATAACACCCTGCCCGCCAACCATCCATCCGGTCATTTCATCAATAAAGAACACATCATTATACTCGATATTAGTCATATTTGTCTGGCTAAACCATGTTGAGCCCCCATCTGAGGTCTTATAAATCCCATCGTAGCCAACAGTCCACCCGTTGTTTTCGTCAGCAAAGAACAATGAATTTAGCATAAACCACATACCATAGGATCCGTTAACCATACATTCAGTCCAGTTTTCTCCTCCGTCAGTCGTCCTTAAAATATTAAATCCTGCAGCCCATCCATTGTTTTCATCTATAAAATAAACCGAATTTATACTTACATACTCTAACTCAATAGGAAATTGATTGACCCAGGATTCTCCTCCGTCTGTTGTTTTAAGAATACCGCATTCGCCGGTAGCCCATCCCGTTAATGAACTTATAAAATATACAGATTCCAGGTTGTCAGTAGTTTCACTATCCAAAGTTTCCCATGTATCCCCCCCGTCGGTGGTTTTAATTATTAACCCGTTCCATCCGACTGCCCACCCGGTTAATGAACTAATAAAATAAATGTCATATATCGTTTCGGAAGGGTTATATATTTCATCCCATGTATTTCCGCCGTCAGTCGTTTTATATATATAATTACCTGCTGCCCAGCCTGTATTCTCATTAATAAAATAAAGAGAATATACACATTCATTAAGCTGTACTCTCCAGTTTTCACTTTCAGTGGTGAAACTGAATGCTGCGGAATAGGCAGAATAGCCCCCTTCATTTTTAGCTCTCACATGCCAGTAATAGGTTGTCGATTCTTCAAGGGGACCAACAGTTTGTTCAAAGTCTGCTATTGTGGAATCATTAATTACCGGATCAGTGAATGAAGGATTTTCAGAAACCTGAAGATGGTAAGTATCAGCACTGCTTACATAACTCCAGTGGAGTTCGAGTGTTGTCGGCTGCAACCTGACTCCATTATAAGGTGAATGAAGCTCGGGAGCAGGAGGTGGATTTATCAGATATATACTGGTTGTAAAACTGTAGATATCTGAATAAGGCGAAATGCCTCCTTCGTTTTTTGCTCTGACACGCCAGTAGTATGTTGTCTCTTCACCCAGAGGTCCGACATCATTATCTGTACTGGTTATTGTAGAATCTTCGAAAAACAGTAACGAAAACTCACTATCCTCGGCGACCTGAAGGTGATATGTATCTGCTCCAGACACATAAGACCAGTCCAGGTTCAGCATTCGCGGGACTTCTTCGGCACCATCCGAAGGCGAATAAAGAGAAGGAGGAGAAGGAGGGGATACTACGGTTCTGAAATTATAACTGCCTGACCAAACAGTTAATTCGCCTCCATATTCTACCCCTACACGCCAGTAATATTTCCTGTCATCGTCAAGTCCGCTTACAGAATATGAAGTATCGGCTATCCCGCTCTCATCAATAACAGGTGACGAAAAAGATACCGTTGTTGAAACCTGCAGCCTGTATGAATCCACTCCGTCAATTGATGCCCAGAAAAGTTCGGGATCCAGTGAAATATCTGTGCTGTTATTTTCCGGCAGCAATAACTGCGGGACAGTGTACATCGGAAGAGGATTATATGTGCCTCCGCCATTTACAGTTTTTAAAATAAGTCCGTTGTATCCAAATACATAGCCCGTATCAATATCGGTAAAATAAAGTGAATTAACAGAATTCGAACCCAGGCTTTCGCTTCCGGCCCATGAATTTCCGCCATCAGTGGTCCTTATGATAATACCGTTACTGCCGGCTATCCATCCTGTATCCCCGTTTAAAAAATAAATTGAATTCAGGTTACCGTTCAGGCCGCAATACTGGCTAATCCATTTTTCACCGCCATTCACAGTTCTGAGAATTAATCCGGAACTGCCTACAGCCCAGCCCTCCTGGCTATTCTTAAAATAAACGGAGTTTATATTTCGGGAAGTATTACTTTCCTGTTGATCCCATGTGTCCCCACCATTTGCAGTGTTAAGAATTACTCCGCCGCTACCTGTAGCCCATCCTGTTTGACTGTCAATAAAAAACACATCATATAAGTAATTCGTTACTCCACTTGACAGTGGAGTCCAGTTGCTGCCGCTATTTATTGTTTTAAGTATGATACCATCCTCTCCGGCTATATAGCCTGTTAACGCATCGGTAAAATATAATGAAAACAGATCATAAGTGACTCCGCTGTTCTGGTAGTTCCAGCTGGCACCATTGTTAATAGTCTTTCTTATTCTCCCAAAATCTCCAACTACCCATCCTGTATTGGAATTTATGAACTGAATTGAATTAAGATCATTTGTAGTGCCGCTTGATTGTCTTATCCATGTATCACCTGCATCCGGAGTTACCATAACAACCCCGTCATCAGCAGCAGCATATCCCAGCCGGCTGTTAAGAAACTGACTGGAATGGAAAGATTTTGAAGTTCCTCTTGAAATCTGATACCACAAATCCCCTCCGTTAAGAGTCTGGATTATAAATCCGCCTGTTCCGCTCGCACATATAATATTATCATTGACCATATATACATCCAGAAGATAATCTTCATCAATAAATGTTGACTTATCCCAGTTTATACCCCCGTCTTCTGTTTTCCATATAGTCATGTTTGAGGAATGCCACACTATTCCTTCTAATCCGCCATAAGTAACTGAACCGGACTTGCCGACGGCCCAGCCATTCATGTCATCTGAAAAATGAATCTCTTTTACCCATGATCCTAACAGGTCTGTTGTAGTCCAGGTTTCTCCACCGTCAACCGTACGGTGGATCTCATTTCCTATACCCCAGCCTGCAGCAATTATACATGTATCAGCATTAAAACAAAAAACATCTTCTGAGTATTGTAATCCCGATAAATTGGTTATGCTTTCCCATACCGATCCGCCGTCTGAAGTTTTAAGCGCTATGTTATTACCAACACAATATCCGTTAAGGGCATCCGCAAAATGCACATCTTCAAGGTCCATCGTTGTGTTACTTGTCTGCTTTGTCCAGTTTTCTCCTCCGTCATCAGTATATAAAATCGTACCATCCTCACCGACAGTCCATCCCCTGTTTATGTCAACAAAACAAACGGAGTTTAAATCAACGGTATCAGATCCGGATTCCTTCTGGGTAATCCAGGTTGCTCCTCCATCAGTAGTTTTAAGAATTGTTAAGTCGGCGCCTACGCCCCATCCTGACTGATCGGTAACAAAACAGAATTCAATAATGGGAAAGGAGCTTTCTTTTGTTGACTCGCTCCAGGATAATCCTCTGTCGGCAGTTTTAAATATTCCTTCATCGCAACTTATGATTATTGTATTACTGCCAGCACAGTAAATATCATATGGCGTGTTGGGTGTAGGAATTGGGCTTTGCTTAATCCAATCCTGGGGAAATGCAGTCATGATATTTGCAAGAATCAATGAAAGACTAATAAAGGTTAGGGATAACTTTTTCATTATAAATTATATTTTAATTTTGTATTAATCAAGGAATCAAGGTAATAAACTCGATAGTTGCTTAATATAAAGATAAACACTTTATATTTTTACGATCAAAAATAAAAGTTATTTTCAATAATTTAAATAAAATCATTATTTATAATCACATGCATTAATAAACTTATAATCACGGTAAATAAAACCGTTATTGTTGCAACTGAGTTTGCATAGCGTATTACAAAAATTAAAAAAGCTATAAAACGTTGATATGTCTCTTTTAACAAGATTTGATCAATTAAGAGCACAGTGGATAATTACTTATTTTACCAGTGTTTTTCATTAAAGAAAAGTTGTGATTAAAATAAATTGTTTCATTTATTGGTTCTTAGCAACTGTGTGTTTTATCGGTTCGTTCACTGTACGGGAGTTTTATTTTCCGGTTCTGTGACATAAGCAGTTTCTTCCTTGCCCTTATTCCTGAGCCAAATAGACCATTAACAATTAGAAAAATAAAATCGAAATTTTATTTATTCCATGGCTTCTTTTGCTATGTTACTTATGGTCTTATTATTACTTGAACTTAATTTCTTTAATGCTTTTTTTGCTTTATCTGTACCTATTTTATTAAGTAAATAAGCAGCTTTTTCTTTTAAATCATCCGGTTCTTTTTTTATGACCAATACCAGTAAATCAACATCACACGGAGAGGGACTTCCCCATACTCCTTCTTCATCACTCTTTAAATGAATAATTACAGAAGATGAATATTTACTAAATAAAACACTTCCCAGCTTATTTTTAACCAAGTTCCCTGTATATCTTTCACCATCAGTACTCGTTAAAGTTACACCCATAGCCTGGTTTAAAAAATTCTGAAGCGCCTGATTATCATCGACAGCCTTAAAACCTGTAACAGATTCGATAATAACTTTATTTTGTCTAATACAATTTTTTTCATGGCAGGAAATTAAAAATAAAGTAACTAGAGCAAAAAATAATAGATTTTTCATGGTAATTAAATTTAAGGTTAATAATTAATTTTATTCGTTTTTTCAAAGGTCACTTTATAGTTCTTGTTTGGTGCAATAACTAAAACCAAGCACATAAACCAAATAAAAATAACTCTATTTGATTATTCTTTAATCTTATCCAGAATTTTGCTGGTCGCGCCCTGATTACTCAATACATAGTCTTTTGATATTTTACCGGCTTCCTTATAGCGTAAGTTTTCAAGTAATTCATCAAATTGATTTTTCAGGTCGCCAAAGTTACCAACTGTGAATGCCGCTCCTGCTCCCACCAGATCGACGGCTTCCTGAAATTTTTTGTAGTTAGGTCCGAATACTACAGGCAGGCCAAATGTTGCGGCTTCCAGTATATTATGTATTCCGACACCGAAACCGCCGCCAATATAAGCAATATCAGCATATTTGTACAGTGAGGAAAGCATACCTACATTATCGATTATTAAAACCTGGTAATCATTTATATTTTTCATGCCTGCTGATGAGTAACGGATAGCAGGTTTGTCCAGACTTTTAATGATCCGATCTATTTTTGATTCGTGAATTTCATGGGGAGCTATTATATATTTTATTTTCCCGGATGATGTATTAATGTATTCCGCCAGGATTTCCTCATCTTTCTCCCATGTGCTGCCTCCAATGATTACTGTACTGCCTTTCCTGAATTTTTCAGCCAGTTCAATACTTTTAGACTGCCTTGCTATTTCCGCAACCCTATCAAACCTGGTATCACCCGATACGGTTACGTTATCCAGGCCTATATTCTTTAAGAGCTGTTCTGATTTTATATTCTGGACAAATATATGGGTGAATATGTGCAGGATTTTCCTGAACCAGCGGCCGTACCATTTGAAGAAAACCTGGTCAGGCCTGAAGTTGGCAGATACCAGGTAGACGGGGATGTTACGCCCTTTAAGGCAGTTAAGGTAATGATACCAGAATTCATACTTAATGAAAAAGGCTTTGGAGGGATTTATCAGCTTAATAAACCTGGATGAATTTCTTTTTGAATCCATTGGCAGGTAAAATATATAATCGGCAGCTTTATAGTTTTTCCGGTTTTCATAACCTGACGGGGAAAAAAAGGTTAAAAGGACTTTAATTGATGGGTTTTGATCTTTTACCGCTTCAATCAGGGGACGCCCCTGCTCAAATTCGCCCAGGGACGAAGCGTGAAACCAGTATAAATTATCATCCGGACTGACCTGTTTTTCAATTTCCTTAAATAATCCGCTCCTTCCTTTAATCCACAACCGGGCCTTATTATTGAATAACGATGCCAGGAAAATTATCAGATGATAGATCTTCAGACCAAGCGAATATAAGAAACCCATATTCTCAGTGTTTAATACAAAAGTAATTTTTTGGGTCAAATTTTGTTTAAAAATAATTGAACAATTATTAAATAGATATGTTATTATTTATAATCAATCTAAATAACGTTAAGTATAAATAATTAAAACAATAAATCATGGCTTTTGAATTACCAAAATTAGATTATAGCTATAACGCGCTGGAACCCTATATTGATGCTACCACTATGGAAATTCATCATACAAAGCATCACAGGGGGTACACGACAAAGTTAAACGATGCTCTCAGGGAGACCGGATCAGAAGGCAAATCCATTGAGGATATACTTAAAAATATATCAGGGCATCCTGTATCAATAAGAAATAACGGAGGCGGGTATTATAATCACAGTTTGTTCTGGAAGGTAATGTCCCCGCAAGGCGGGGGTCAGCCACATGGTGACCTTTTAGCGGCAATAGACAGATCATTTGGCTCATTTGATAATTTTAAGAGTGAATTTTCGATTGCAGCAGCCGCTGTTTTTGGTTCGGGCTGGGCGTGGCTTATAAATAATAATGGTGAACTGAAGGTTACTACAACACCAAACCAGGATAATACGTTAATGGATGTGGCGGCTGTAAAGGGTACACCTATACTGGGACTGGATGTCTGGGAGCATGCTTATTATTTAAAATACCAGAACAGAAGGCCTGATTATATATCGGCATTCTGGAATATTGTGTCATGGGATGAAGTGGCCAAAAGATTTTCAATGTGAGATTTGATTATCGATATTGTTTTTTTGGATTGAAATATTTTGTAATTTTGGATAGCAGTATTTTCCAATGTTAAACAAATCATAATCCTGTCAATCATGGACTTTAAATTACCGGAATTACCATATACGTTAAATGCATTATCTCCTTATATCGGGGAGAAAACCTTAGAATTCCATTATGGGAAACATCATAAAGCTTATGTAGATAACCTGAATAATCTGGTTAAGGGCACCAAGTTTGAGAATGCAAACCTTGAGCAAATAGTCAGGGAGGCCGAAGGAGGAATTTATAATAACGGGGCACAGGTGTGGAATCATACATTTTATTTTTTTGGATTTAGCCTGGAAGGAAGGAAAGAGCCTTCAGGGGCAATGGCAGATGCAATAAACAAATCCTTCGGATCTTTTGATCAGTTTAAGGAAAAGTTTTCTAATGCCGCTGCAACTTTATTTGGTTCCGGATGGGCATGGTTAGTTAAAAATAATGATGGTTCCCTTGGGATACTTCAGGAAAGTAATGCAGGCAACCCTTTGAGGGCCGGATTGACACCTGTTTTAACCTGCGATGTATGGGAACATGCCTATTATCTTGATTATCAAAACAGAAGAGTCGACTATATTAAGTCATTCTGGAATATTCTTAACTGGGATATAATTTCAAAACGTTACTAGTATCCCTGCTCGGGTATTTACATCTTTCTTATATCAATCCCATTTTTATTATTTTATCAAGGTCCTCAGGAGTATCTATTCCGAGCGAATTATATTCTGTTATTTCAACTTTTATCCTGTAACCATTTTCAATCCATCGCAGTTGTTCCAGAGATTCTGCTGTTTCAAGCGGGGTTGGCTCTAATTTTGCTATAGATAATAATGTGTCCCTTTTATATGCATACAGTCCGATATGCAGGTAGAAGCGGTGTACAGAACCCCATTCATTGCGTGGATGCCCTTTTATAAAAGGAACAGGTGAGCGGCTGAAATATATTGCTTCTTTGCTATTGTTAATAATTACTTTTGTTTTATTCTCGTCAAAAATGGTTTCGGGGTCACTTACGGGCTTCACCAGTGTTGCAATCTGTGTGTCAGGTGTATTAAAACATAACCTCAGAGCATCAAGTTGCTCAGGCTGCAAAAAAGGTTCGTCACCCTGAACATTTATAATTATTTTAAATTCTTTTCCTGTTTCCTCTTCAATCAATGTTAAAGCTTCAGCGCAGCGCTCAGTTCCGCTTTTATGTCGGGGAGATGTCATTACTGCTCTGCCTTTAAATTTATTTACTGCGCTCAATATTCTTGTATCATCAGTGGCGACATATACATGTTCAATTTTTCCGGATACCTGTTCATAGACTCTCCTGATCATAGGTTTGCCCCCGACATCAACCAGCGGTTTTCCGGGAAACCTCGTAGAGGCATATCGTGCAGGGATAATGACCAGATAATCAGTTTGCATAAAAATTTAATTTTATTAACAGTGCAAATTAGCAAATAACTTTTAAAATTGTAATTTTGTCATATATTTTTAATAACGGACAAATTTTTAAATTATTTGATATTTAACTATTTGACAAAGGATTACAGGGATTAACATTATTTTTTATTATAATTGATCCGACATTATTTCAGATTATGGAGATTCAAAACATTAAGCAGCGATATGATATAATAGGAAATTCCAGCATCTTAAACAGGGCTATTGACATTGCCGTACAGGTTGCTCCAACAGATTTATCTGTTTTAATTAGCGGGGAAAGCGGGGTTGGCAAGGAAGTATTTCCGCAAATCATTCATCAATATAGCTCGCGGAAACATGGAGCATATATAGCTGTAAATTGCGGGGCAATTCCTGAAGGGACCATAGACTCTGAGTTATTTGGACACGAAAAAGGTTCTTTTACCGGGGCAATAGACAGCAGAAAGGGATATTTTGAAGTTGCCAATGGAGGGACAATTTTTCTTGATGAGGTTGCAGAGCTTCCTCTTTCTACGCAGGTTAGACTTTTAAGGGTTCTTGAAACAGGTGAATTTTTAAAGGTTGGATCATCAAAAGTTATTAAGACAAATGTAAGAGTTATTGCCGCTACAAATATAGATATACACAAAGCCATTCATCAGGGTAAGTTCAGGGAGGATTTATATTACAGGTTAGATACGGTACCTATAGAAATACCGCCTTTGCGAAACCGAAAAGAAGATATTCTCTTATTATTCAGAAAATTTGCATCGGATTTTGCAGAAAGAAACCGTATGCCTGCCATAAGTCTGAATGAGGAAGCCCAGCATATTTTGCAGAATTACAGATGGCCCGGGAATATCAGGCAGTTGAAGAATATCGCCGAACAAATTTCTGTGATTGAGCAGAATCGTGATATCAATGAACAAATACTGCGCAAATACCTGCCTGATTATTATGAATCAAAACTGCCGGTTGTTTATGATGCAGTTGATCAAAAAACTTTTGCTTCTGAACGTGAGATACTTTACAGTATACTTTTTGACATGAAAAATGATGTTCATGATTTGAAGAAGCTTGTTCTTGAAATAATGCAGAAAGGGTCGTCAAGTTCCGAAATCCAGGAGAATAATGCTAAAATTATACAGAAGCTTTACCAGAGTGTTGAAACGGAGGTTCATGAAGATAAATCAAATAAGAAATTCGAAACAAGCAGGCTCCAGGATGATATCATACAGGATACGGAAGAGATTATAGAAGAATCATTATCACTGGAAGAGAAGGAGAAAGAGCTAATTAAAAAGGCATTGACCAGGCATAATGGAAAAAGAAAATATGCAGCTGACGATCTCGGTATTTCTGAACGTACCCTCTATAGAAAAATTAAGGAGTATGACATTACATGAAATTCTTTGTTACTTTATAATATCGCGGAATGTACAGAATTATTAAGATATTGCCTTTTATAACAGCTGGCCTGATTTCATTGAGCACCTGCACCATTAAACTGGGTTCACTGTCATTAGGTTATTCTACGAAAGGAGCAACAACAACCGGATTAAAAACCGTGTCGGTTCAGTATATTGAGAACAGGGTGATTGAGAATAACGGAGGTATAGTTCAGCCTTCATTCAGCCAGGAATTTACCGATGCTTTAAAAGATTATATTCAGTCAAATACAAGCCTGGTATTAATAAATGGTGTCGGGGACGCCGATTTTGAAGGAGAAGTTATAACATTTGACCAGGCACCTGTATCTATAACTGCCAATGATATAGCAGCACAAAACAGGTTTACAATTGCTGTAAAAATAAGATTCTCCAACTCGGTGAATTCAGATATGAGCTTTGAATCGAGCTTTTCCAGATACGAAGACTATTTTAGCAGCATGACATTTGATGATGCCCAGGCTGAATATACGGAAGATATAGTAAAGTTATTGATAGAGGATATATTTAACAGGGCTTTTGTTAACTGGTAATACAGGTTCTGTATTATAATTTGATGTATTTATGGAAAAAGAAAACTTAATTAGATACATAAAGAATCCTGAGAATCTTGATAATGAGAGCATTAACTTTATTTCTAAGCTCACCAGTAAATATCCTTATTTTCAAACAGCCCATTTACTGACAGTAAAAAACCTGTACCTTATAAACAGCGAAAATTTTATATCGGAACTTAATCATACTGCTGCATATATTACGGACAGGAAGGTTCTTTATGAACTTATTCATCCTTTTGATTTATGGGAAAACAGATTCTCTGACGGGTTATCCGGAGAAACAGGAAAAACTGATAAGAAATATAAAGATACATTAAAAGAGAACATTAATTATACGATATCCTCGCAACTTATTGATATAAAGAAGCATAAACATAGTGATGCGGAACTAATTCCTGAAATATCCATTGATGTAAGGAAAGAATATGGTGAAGGAATTGAACTGGATGATATAATCTTTAGTTTAAGCAACTCTGAGATAATGGAAATTGAGCCCAAAGTGATGAAGAGTGAGGACCTGGATATAGAAATTGCTGAAGATACAAGCGAATTTATAAATGCGAAAGATGAAAGCGGGCTATTGGAAATGGATGATAATATTGAAGATATTGATGATAAAGATGGGGATTCGGATTTTTTGAATTATTCAGGTGAAGGTCAGTTTAAAGACACCATATTAATTGATTACGGTGAACAGGATTCTAAAATTGCCGGCCAGGAAAAACAAGCAGGCAGGGAGCTTCTGTCAATAGACCTGTCTGATACAGCTGATGCCGGGGAAGAAAAAAAACCTTCAAATGCCGAATTAATTGACAACTTTATTAAAGGTGAACCGAAAATAATACCTGATAACGTGAAAGTAAGTAATGATGATATATCTGCAGACAGTATCAAAGAGGATGAAGGATTTATAACGGATACCCTGGCAAGGATATACATAAAACAAGGTTATTATTCCAAGGCTATTTTTGCATATGAGAAATTAATTTTGAAATATCCGGAAAAAAGTAGTTATTTTGCGGGTCAAATAAATGAAATAAGGAAGATTATTAACAATTTATAAATCTCGGGGATATGTATCATTTAGTAGCTGTATTAATTGTTATTGCGTGTATTTTATTAATTCTGGTGGTTCTTGTCCAAAGCTCAAAGGGTGGTGGATTGGCAGCGGGTTTCTCAGGACCAAGCCAGATAATGGGAGTAAGAAAAACTGCTGACTTTCTTGAAAAGGCTACCTGGACATTGGCCAGTTCCATACTTGTATTAAGTCTTGTGGCAAGTATGACAGTGCCAAGACAAAGAGATGAAGTATCAAAATCCAAAATAGAGGACCAGGTAGAAAATGCTATTGATCCTGACAGGCTTTCCGGTTTTCCCACATCTGCTCCTGAGCAACAAGGATCAGAGGAAGAAGATTTGGGCGGACAACAGTGATAATATATCCGGGATTGTTTAAAGCGTCAATATGTCATATTCGCTGACACTTGTTTTATTTTAAGGATATTTGCTGAAAAGTCAGATTATTTGCAATTTCGGGAGAGATACTTTCATAAAACAACAGGGGATTAAGAACCAGATACTGAAAATTTGTCAATTAAGATGTAATAATTTGATATTATTTTATTTGGCATAAAATATGTTAAGAAAAATTCGAAATTTTGAAAAATCATAATGTTTAACTAAAAAATAATAATAATATGTCTGAAGTAAAAATTAAACCTTTAGAAGACAGGGTACTTATTAAACCCATGGAAGCAGAAGACAAAACTGCCAGTGGCATAATTATTCCTGATTCTGCTAAGGAGAAGCCCCAACGAGGAACTGTAGTAGCAGTAGGACCCGGCACAAAAGATGTTAAAATGGAAGTAAAAATAGGAGATTCTGTTTTATACGGTAAATATTCCGGAACAGAGCTTAGTTATGATGGCAAGGATTATCTTATGATGAAGCAATCTGATATTTTTGCTATAATCTAATGATATCCAATTAAATCTGACTTAAATTAGTTATTAATCCAAAGCAAATAATAAGAAATAAAATTTATAAAAATGGCAAAAGAATTAAAATTTAATATTGAAGCTCGTGATCTGCTTAAAAAAGGAGTTGATGAGCTTACAAACGCAGTGAAAATTACCCTGGGGCCGAAGGGCCGTAATGTTATATTAGACAAAAAGTTCGGCGCTCCCATGGTAACAAAGGATGGTGTTACTGTAGCAAAGGAGATTGAGCTTGAAGGGAATTTTGAAAATATAGGGGCGCAACTTCTTAAAGAAGTAGCATCAAAAACCAATGATGATGCGGGTGATGGTACAACGACTGCTACTGTTCTCGCGCAGTCCATAGTAACAGTAGGATTAAAGAATGTCGCTGCCGGTGCCAACCCGATGGATTTAAAAAGAGGTATTGACAAGGCAGTAAAAGTTGTTGTTGATGAATTAAAAGGCCAGTCACAGTCGATAGGTGAGGATAGCGAAAGAATACAGCAGGTTGCTGCAGTTTCTGCAAACAATGATATGGAAATTGGTAAATTGATCGCCAATGCCATGGGAAAAGTAAAGAGAGAAGGTGTAATAACCGTTGAAGAAGCCAAAACTGCTGAAACTAGTGTTGAAGTAGTAGAAGGTATGCAGTTCGACAGGGGTTTTATATCGCCTTACTTCATAACTGATACCGATAAAATGGAAGCAGTACTGGAGAACCCGTATGTGCTTCTTTCGGATAAGAAAATATCAACAATGAAAGATCTTCTTCCCATACTGGAACCTGTTGCCCAATCAGGACGGCCAATGTTAATTATTGCCGAAGATGTTGACGGAGAGGCCCTGGCAACATTAATTGTAAACAAATTAAGGGGTTCATTAAAAGTTGCTTCAGTAAAGGCTCCCGGATTTGGTGACAGAAGGAAAGAAATGCTCGAAGATATTGCAGTACTAACCGGAGGAGTAGTTATTTCTGAAGAAAAGGGACTGACCCTTGAAGGTGCGAAAATTGATATGCTGGGGGCAGCGGAGAAGATTGTAATAGATAAGGAGAATACTACTATAGTCAATGGAGCAGGTGATAAAGCCAATATTAGTGGCCGTGTAAAACAAATAAAGGTTCAGATAGAAAATACAACGTCAGATTATGATAAAGAAAAGCTCCAGGAAAGACTGGCCAAGTTGGCAGGTGGTGTGGCTGTACTTTATGTTGGTGCTGCCTCTGAAGTTGAAATGAAGGAAAAGAAAGCACGTGTTGAAGATGCATTAAGTGCTACAAGAGCTGCAGTTGAAGAAGGGATTGTCCCTGGTGGAGGTGTAGGTTATATACGTGCTATTACAAAACTTAATTCACTGAAAGGGGAAAATGATGACCAGAACACAGGTATTGCTATTGTAAGAAGGGCACTTGAAGAACCTCTTCGCCAGATAGTTGAAAATGCCGGTTTTGAAGGATCAGTGATTGTTCAGAAAATTAAGGAGGGCAAGGATGATTTTGGATTTAATGCACAAACAAACAAATATGAAAACCTGTTAAAGGCAGGAGTTATCGATCCGACGAAAGTGACCAGGATAGCCCTGGAAAATGCTGCATCAATTGCAGGTATATTTCTTACTACCGAGTGTGTGGTTGCTGAAAAACCTGAAGAAGAAAAGCAATCCCCAATGCCTGGTGGAGGACCGGGAATGGGTGGTATGATGTAAAAAAATAACTGGTAATATATAGAGGATCCCTTTTCATTATTGTTGAAAAGGGATTTTTTTATTATGAAGATTAGTAAATTTTATCTTTCTCGTCAACCATGGGAACAAACCTCACAGGTAATACCGATGACTGTCTTAATGTATCATTTTTCTTTGTTAACAGTACAAGCTCCTGTACATAGTTTTCGCCAACAGGGATAATCATCCGGCCACCTTCTTTAAGTTGATCCTTAAGGGGACTGGGGATATGAGTCGGAGCACATGTCACAATTATTGCATCAAAAGGGCTGTATTCATACCATCCTTCGTAACCGTCACCTATCTTTACTTTTATATTCGTATATCCTAATTTTTCAAATATCTGCTTTGCCCTGTTACCAAGTTCTTCAACTATTTCAATAGTATACACCGAGTCGCAAATTTCAGCAAGTATGGCGGCCTGGTATCCCGAACCGGTGCCCACTTCCAATACTTTTGAACTTTTATCAAGCTTTAATATCTCAGTCATGAATGCCACAATGTAAGGTTGTGATATGGTTTGCCCGTAACCAATTGGCAAGGGATGATCTCCATAGGCCTGCTGAATATGAGCCTCGGGAACAAACAAATGACGCTCCACTTTTCTCATCGCAGCAATCACAGCTTTATCGGTAATTCCCCTGTTTTCAATCTGCATTTTTACCATATTTTCCCTCATTTCCTTGAACCTGTCGACCTGGGGCTGGGAATGAACACAACTTATTATCAGTATTCCAAGGCCAAAGATTACATACCTTGCAGGGAAAGAAGGAGTAAAGCATTTTTTTAAAGCTTTCATTTAGTTAAGAATTAAATTATAATTAATGATAAATACAATAGTGTATTATCAATTATCTGCAAAATTATTCAATTTTCAGGAATATCAGTCACCTATGGCAAAATCTATCTTATCTGATGTTTCATTACCTAATTTGTCCTCTGCCCTTATTTTAACAGTATAATTGCCCCTGGAGGAGAAAGATCTGATTAAACCGGCGTACTTATTTTCCGGGATATCATTAATGGAATAGTACATCTCGTTAAAACCAACGACATTGTCAGTTGAGGAAAGAAACAGGACAAGGTGATTCGGATAGACATTAAGAATTTTTCCGTTAACATTTTTTTTGCCTGCTGGTAATATACTAAAGCGTGTATATATTTCAGGCCCTGTTTTATCAAGGATAACAGTTAAATCCAGTATATTGGTGTTTTCGACATTGTCATATCCTGTAATTTTAATTTTGTGAGGTCCTTCTTTTTCAAGAGAGAAGGGCTCCTCAAAGACTTTTATTTCACTATCATCAATAGTATATTCTATCTTATTTATTCCGGACTCGGTATCGGTAGCTTTAAGATATATCTTTGTTATATTATTTATATAAACAGTATCTCTTTGCATGAATTTCGGACCTGAAAATCCATATGAGATCGAAGGTCCCGATAAATCAACGTAAGGAATACTTGTTTTATCACCTTTTTCAAGAGATTCAGTTTTATTATTAACATTGTCCAGGGCATATGCCTTGACGGTCAGGTTTCCCGTAACATTTGACAGATAGATTGGTTTTTCATACTTTACATACTCACTGTTATTAATTGAATAAAACACTTCTTTAACACCGGACTTATTATCAAAAGTTGTTAGCTTGAGCTGGCTTCTGCCTGATGAATACTCCCTGCCTCCTGCAAAAAAACTTTTCCCGATAATTTCCTGGACTATAGTCGGCGGGGTTTTGTCGACGTAAAAATCGAAAATATTCTCAGCTTCGGTATTGTTTACAAAGTCAGCAGAATAATAAACTAATTTGTGTTCACCCTGGGATAAGAAGGCAGCTCTAAGCGGACTAACGTATTTTTTAACCGGACCGTCATCGAGTCTGTAATTAATTTCTTTAATTCCGGCACCTTTATCTTCAGATGTTAATATGATCTGTGAATTGCCTGAAATGTTGCTTTCATACTTATCCTTTGAAATTTGCAGTAAGGTCTTCGGATGAGTTTTGTCCAGTACAATAATTAATGAATGTAATACTTCAGCATTACCAACGTTATCTGCGGAATAGTATTTTAAATGGTATTCTTTTTCCTGATTAATAATAATCGGAGATTTATAAACCTGAAAGGCGGCACCATCCATCGAATAATATATATTCTCAACTCCTGAAAGCTGATCAGACGCCTTCAGTGTAATTTCCTCCCGGGCACTTACATATACTTTCCCCTGGGCATTGTAGGTTGATGTTTTACCATAATCGATCGAAGTAGCAGGGGGTTTACTGTCAGCATATATTTCAAATATTATATCCTCTCTGGGGTATATGGGCTTTTTTGTTACAGTATCAACTATCCATGGGGAGCGGATAGTATTGTATCCTTCTGAATCAAGATACATGGGATTGGAATATTTATCTGTAACTTCACTATGCAGCGCGTAGTTTTTTGCATTCTCATCCGGCGATGTTGCCATTCTGACATAAATCGGCAAAGATTTTTGTATAAACATTCTGCCTTCGGGAGACACATAAATTCTTTTTTCATGTTTTAAAGGTTCCTGGCACAACAGGGATAATTGACCCAATGCTATAACAAGCACAAATAGAGATGACTTTTTCATTCCCAATTTTATTTTTATTTAAATTTTAAGATACGAAAAAAAAATATTATAAAAAAACAAGTTATGTCCTGACAAACTCAATATTCCTTTTTAGTCCTGAAAATCCGGTTCTTTCCATAACGGAGTTTCCAAATATTTTTTTGTAATATTCTTCACTCAGATTATACCAGTCGTTTTTTTCCATTTCAAATAATTCCGGTAATGGTTCCAGTTCACTTGTTTTATGATTTCCTGTATTAGCGTTCCATGGGCAGACCATCTGACAGATATCGCATCCAAATACCTGGTTATTGAATTTACCCTTGAAATTTCCAGGTATAGGACCTTTATATTCAACGGTCAGGTAAGAAATGCAGTTTCGGGCATCGATTACTTTCGGATTTATGATTGCTCCGGTGGGACAAGCAGAAATACACCTGTCACAATCTCCGCACATATCATTTATCTTTTTATCATAGTGAAGCTCAAAGTCAGTAATAAGAACACCTATAAAAACAAATGACCCATGCTCAGGTGAAATGAGGGTTGTATTTTTCCCTATCCATCCCAGTCCTGCTTTAGCAGCCCAAGTACGTTCAAGGACAGGTGCAGAATCGACAAAAATCCTGCCGGTAACGTTTTTTGTTTTGCTTTTAATAAAATTAAATAATTGGTATAACTTTTTTTTTATAATGGAGTGATAGTCTTTTCCATAGGCATATTTTGAAATAACAGGTGCATTTCTGTCTTTTTGAACCTTATTTGTATAGTAATTCAACAGAACGGTGATAACAGATGTTGCACCTTTTACAAGCTTAGCCGGATCAACTCTCTTGTCAAAGTAGTTCTCCATATATCTCATGTTACCATGCATCTTGTTGTTCAGCCAGCTTTTAAGATGCAATGCCTCTTCTTTCAGATATTCTGCTCTTGCAATACCACAAGCGTCAAAGCCAAGCCTTGTTGCTTCAGATTTGATCATTTCTGAAAGTTCCTGCTTAGATTCCATTTTAACAATTTTTAAAGGAATATCAGGGGAAAACCAGTGTCGCAACGGCAATGAAGAGAATGGATTTATATTTAAATGAGGGGGTTATAATTTTTTCTTTATTTCAGTAATATCATAACCTTCAATTATATCACCAACTTTAATATCATTGTAATTTTTAATATTAAGGCCGCATTCAAGTCCGCCTGCCACTTCTTTAACATCTTCCTTAAACCGGCGTAATGAGCCTAGTTCGCCCGTGTAAACTACAATGCCTTCCCTTATGACCCGCACCCTGGTCTCTCTTTTTATTTTCCCTTCTTTCACAATACAGCCTGCTATTGTGCCTAGTTTTGAAATTTTAAAAACCTCTTTTATTTCAAGTGTAGCAACGATTTCTTCTTTTATTTCGGGAGACAACATACCTTCCATCGCTGCTTTAATTTCATTTATGGCATCGTAGATAATTGAATATAAGCGTACATCAATTTCTTCTTTTTCAGCCAGTTTGCGGGCCTGCATTGAAGGGCGAACCTGGAATCCTATAATTATTGCATTTGAGGCTGCAGCCAGAAGAATATCTCCTTCTGAAATTTGTCCCACAGCCTTATGAATAATATTAACCTGTATTTCTTCGGTTGACAGTTTTATTAATGAATCAGAAAGTGCTTCAACAGAACCGTCCACATCTCCCTTAACAATTATATTAAGTTCCTGGAAGTTACCTATAGCTATTCTTCTGCCTATTTCATCAAGAGTAATATGTTTTTGTGTTCTCAGTTCCTGTTCTCTCATTAGCTGTTCCCTCTTACTGGCAATTTCTTTTACTTCTCTTTCACTTTTCATAACATTAAATTTATCTCCTGCCTGGGGGGCCCCGTTAAGACCGAGAATCAGGGCTGGCATTGATGGTCCGGCTTCATGTATTTGTTTGCCCCTTTCATTGTACATTGATTTTACTTTTCCGGAATGGATGCCGGCAAGTACTATATCACCAACTCTCAATGTTCCTCCCTGTACAAGAATGGTGGCAATGTAGCCCCTGCCTTTGTCAAGGGATGATTCGATAACTGTACCGGCAGCTCTTTTATTCGGATTTGCAACCAGTTCAAGCATTTCTGCCTCGAGTAAGACTTTATCAAGTAATTCGTCGATGTTAATACCGCTTTTTGCTGATATCTCCTGTGACTGGTACTTTCCTCCCCAGTCTTCGACAAGAATTTTCATATTGGTCAGCTCTTCCTTAATTTTTTCAGAATTGGCTGTAGGTTTATCTATCTTGTTTATTGCAAATACCATTGGTACGCCGGCAGCCTGGGCATGATTAATAGCCTCAACTGTTTGTGGCATAACGCCATCGTCCGCTGCTATAACAATAATAGCAACGTCGGTTATTTGTGCACCTCTTGCACGCATAGCCGTGAAGGCCTCATGTCCCGGTGTGTCAAGGAAGGTTATTTGCCTGCCGTCGTTGAGTATTACACTATACGCTCCGATATGCTGTGTAATACCTCCTGCTTCACCACCTATAACATTTGTCTTTCTTATGTAATCAAGGAGCTTGGTTTTTCCGTGGTCGACATGTCCCATTACAGTTACGATAGGCGGTCGTGCTAACAGATCTTCTTTTTTGTCCTCCTCTTCAACATTTATTGTTTCCTGTATGTCGATAGTAGTAAATTCGAATTTATAATTAAACTCGTCAGCAACCAGAGCCATTGTTTCAGCGTCCAGTCTCTGATTTATTGAAACAAACAAACCAAGGCTCATACAAGAAGATATAACATCGTTTACGGGAACATTCATCATTTTTGCCAGTTCATTTACAGTGACAAATTCCGTTACTTTAAGCACATTTTTTTGCTGCTCCTGCATTTCAATTTTCTCCTGCAACTTTTGGCTTATAGCTTCCCTTTTTTCGCGACGGTATTTTGAACCCTTTGATTTTCCTTTTGTTGTAAGCCGTGCAAGAGTATCTTTTATCTGTCTTTGAATATCTTCTTCACTGATTTCATGTTTAAATGTAATTTTCTTTTTCTTTTTCTTTTGTTTACCTTTCTGCAATTCCTCAATCTGCCTGCCTTCTTTATCTTTTTCAAATATGATGGGTTCTTTTTCCTTCTTTATCCTCTTTCTTTTCTTCCTTCTCTCCAATATCATGGACTCGTCACCATGTAAAGAACCTTTTTCTTTAAAAGTTAAATCCACTTCATAAGTTGAAGTATCTTCAGGTTCTTTCTCTTTCCATGATCCTTCTTCCTTAGTCTTATATCCTCCTTCAGGTTCTGTGACTTTCTCCCCTGTCTCTTCTCTGGCCCTGGATTTCCTTGCCGCAGATTGTTTTTCTGCGAGCCTCGCTTTACGTTCTTCGTCTTTTTGTTCTTTTGTTTTTTTAGGGGGCCTTGTTCTCTGATTCATGGATTCAAGGTCAATTTTTCCCAGGACTTTGAATTCAACCTCTTTTTTCTCCGGTCTGATTAATAATTCCTCAATAGTTTTATCGGCTTTTGGTATGCGGTCTTTGCCTTCTTTATCAGTATCAGCTGCGGCAGGTCCGGTTGTTTTAACCTTTTCAGAAGGTTCTGGCGTTTTTTTATCTTCATATTTAGACAGGTCTTCTTCCTCTTCTTTATCCGTGGCTGGTATCTTTTGCCTGGCCTGTTTATCAACATCAATTTTTCCAACAATATTAATATTTATGTTCTGCCCTTTTTCTATTAATTTTTCAGTTTCCGTTTCAAATGCTGTTGGTGAAGAGCTTGTATCCTTAACAAAAAGTTCGTCCATTTCTTCCTGTGTTTCTTTGTCCATTTCCTCACGTATGTCATTAATTGATATTGATTCCTGTTTTTCTCTAAGATGTTTGAGGGTAACTCTTTCAGATTCTTTTTTTACATCCAGATCAGAACTGTATTCCTTTAATAACATTTCATACTGCTCGGGTGTAACTTTAGTGTTAGGGTCAGATTGAATTTTAACCCCTTTATTATGTAAAAATTCAACTATTGTTGCAATTCCCACATTAAATTCTCTGGCTATTTTACTAAGTCTTGTTGTTTTGATATCCGTCATGCTTAGTTAAAATAAGTACATATTTTAAGCTGCAAGTTAAGAAATTCGCAGAAAATATAATTATTATAGCTATTTATTCGAATTCAGCTTTTAAAATATTAATGACTTCTTTAATTGTCTCTTCTTCAAGATCTGTTCTTTTCACCAGATCCTCTATACTTAAATCAAGCACACTTTTAGCTGTATCACAGCCTATTGCTTTTAATTCATCAATGATCCAATCCTCAATCTCATCGGCAAATTCTTCTATATTGACATCTTCTTCATCTTCTATTTCAGTTTCTCTGTAAACATCAATTTCAAAGCCCGTAAGCTGACTGGCCAGCTTAATGTTCAGGCCTCCTTTCCCTATTGCAAGAGATACTTCATTAGGTTTCAGGTATACTTCGGCACGTTTTTTCTCATCATCAATCTTTATTGAGGATATTTTTGCAGGACTCAGAGCCCTGGTTATATATAACTGAATGTTTGTAGTAAAGTTTATTACATCAATGTTTTCATTCTTCAATTCTCTCACAATACCATGTATTCTTGAACCTTTCATTCCGACACAAGCGCCGACAGGATCAATTCTTTCATCGTATGATTCGACAGCAACTTTTGCCCTTTCGCCCGGTATACGTACAATCTTTTTTATGGTAATAAGTCCGTCAAATATTTCAGGAACTTCGAGTTCAAAAAGCCTTTCGAGAAAGACAGGCGAGGTTCTTGAAAGGATGATCAGAGGACTGTTATTCATTTCAACCTTTATAACAACTGCCCTGATTGTGTCACCTTTTCTGAAGTAATCAGAGGGTATCTGTTCAGTTTTCGGAATTATAAGTTCATTTCCTTCTTCATCAAGGACCAGAATTTCCTTTTTCCAGACCTGGTAAACTTCACCGGTAACAATGTCTCCTATTTTATTCCTGTATTTTTCATAAACATTATTCTTTTCAAGGTCCAGGATGCGGGATGTAAGATTCTGTCTGAGTGCTAATATTGCTCTTCTGCCGAAACTGGCTAACTTTACTTCATCTGTGACGTCTTCGCCAATCTCGTAATCCTTGTCAATTTTCTTTGCCTGTGATAATGGAATCTGCAGGTTGGGGTCTTCAACTTTATCGTCGTCGACAACTTCTCTGTTCCTCCATATCTCAAAATCTCCCTTGTCAATATTGATAATGATATCAAAATTGTCTGCTGTTCCATACATTTTTATAAGCATACTTCTGAAAACATCTTCAAGCACACTCATCATGGTAGCCCTGTCAATACTCTTAAGCTCCTTGAATTCCGAAAAGGTGTCGATAAGATCAATATTTTCCATTTCTTTAACAATTTAATTAAATGATACTACAACTTTAGCTGACTTTATTTCAGCAAAATCAAATACTAGTTTTCTTATTATATACTTTTTTTTCTTGCCGGACTTATTCTTTTCTAATACTTCCGATTCAATTTCAATACCTTTTTTAAGCACATTTATAAGTCTGCCTATTTCTTTCTGGCCGTCTTTTGTGACAATGTCCAGTCTTCTTCCCAGGTTTTTTTCATACTGTTCCTTCAATAGCAAAGGTTTGTCCAGTCCGGGTGAAGAAACTTCCAAAGCATAATCATCAATATGCTTTTTTAATTTTTCTTTAATCACGGCACTTAATAATGCACACTCCTTAATGGTTACTCCTTTCATACTGTCAACGAAAACATTTATCATGGCTGAGGAACTTATTTTCATATCAACGAGAAATAAATTCATTTTCCGTGTTTCTTCATCAATTATGCTTCTTATATATTCTTCAGCTATCATCTGAATTAACTTTAATAAAATAGGGGACTTGTGTCCCCTATTCATCAAATCATCAAAAAATCCTATGCAAAGCTAACAATAATAGTTTAATTGACAAAATAACTTATTCATAATTTAATGTTTGAAATTAATTTGTAATTTTTGCAATAATTTTTATTTTGAACTATTATTATAAATAAATTGTGAATTCTTCAGCCGCCGATAAAAGAAAGATAATTAACGATCCGGTACATGGATTTATCAAAATACCTTCGGCTTTTATTTATGAGATCATTGAACATCCGTTTTTTCAGCGGTTAAGGAGAATCAGACAGCTGGGATTAACGAGCTATGTTTATCCGGGAGCTATGCATACGCGTTTTCAACACGCTTTGGGGGCAGCTCACCTGATGGGTATGGCAATTCAAAACATTCGCCTTAAAGGATTGGAAATAACTGACGAAGAAGCTGAAGCAGCAACAATTGCTATACTCTTGCATGACATAGGACATGGTCCGTTCTCACATGCCCTGGAGCAGAGCATTATTGAAAATTTTAATCATGAAGATATATCCACAATATTAATGGATAAATTAAACCGGGAATTCAATGGGAAACTCGATTTGGCCCTGAGAATATTCAATAATCATTACCATAAAAAATTTTTGCACCAGCTGGTGTCGAGCCAGCTGGATATGGACAGGCTGGACTACCTTAAGAGAGACAGTTTTTATACCGGTGTTTCCGAAGGAATTATAGGTTCTGACAGGATTATAAAGATGCTGAACGTTGTTGATGATAACCTTGTTGTAGAGGCAAAGGGCATATATTCAATTGAAAATTTCCTTATAGCAAGAAGGCTTATGTTCTGGCAGGTATATTTGCATAAGACGGTGCTGGCTGCCGAAAATCTTGTGGTAAAAGTGCTGCACAGGGCAAAATATGTGGCCTGCAATGATAAAAAACTGTTTGCTGCAAATGGACTCAGGTATTTTTTCAGGAATGACATTACCAAAAAAAATTTTTACCTGAAAAGAGATGATATAATCGCAAATTTTGTGAATTTAGATGATAACGATATTATTGTATCGATAAAGGCATGGATTAATCACACCGACAAAGTACTCTCAACTCTTTCCGGAAACCTGATTAACAGAAAGCTTCCGAAAGTTATTATCCAGGAACAACCTTTTAAAAAGAGTTATCTGGATGATATAAGCAGGCAAGCTGCAAATACTACCGGGTGGGATATTAAAGATATTATTTATATTGTTTTCACAGGCAGCATATCCAATAAAGCATATAGTGAACTGGATGATAAAATTAAAATATTGTACAAATCGGGAGAAACAAAAGATATAGTCGACGCTTCGGATATTTTTAATGTCTCAGTTTTATCGAAAATAGTGAAGAAATATTTTTTGTGCTATCCTGATTTTATTTCAGAAAATATAAAAATGGGAGACTAATTTGAAATAGCATTTCACGTATGAAATATAAGCTAACAAGTTAATTAACATAAATAAAGTTCTATATTTATGATTAAGTTAACTATATAATGATTAGTTTTGCGCAAACTTTTTTTTATGGAATTTACCGCAAAAGCAATAGCAGAAATTTTAAAAGGAGAAATACTTGGAGATCCGGATGTAAAAGTGTCTGATATATCAAGGATTGAAGAGGGAAGAACAGGAACTTTAGCATTCCTTGCAAATCCGAAGTATGAAAAATATCTTTTTACAACAAATGCATCTATAGTTCTGGTAAATAAGAACTTGAAGATTGATAAAGATGTAAAAAGCACTTTAATCAGAGTTGATGATGCTTACAAGGCATTTGCCTCCCTTCTGGATATGTATGTTCAATCAGTGCCGCAGAAAAAGGGAATTCACGATATGGCTGTAATAAGTGAAACTTCCAAAATAGGCAAAGACGTATATATCGGGGCTTTTGTATATATTGGCGATAAAGTAATCCTGGGTGATAATGTCAAGATTTATCCGCATGCTTATATTGGTGATAATGTGACAATAAATAATAATACGGTCATTAATCCGGGAGTTAACATATATCATGATTGTGTTATAGGTGCTGACTGCGTGATACATTCCGGAGTTATCATTGGCAGTGATGGTTTTGGTTTTGTCCCGCAAAAAGACAGTAATTATAAAAAGATTCAACAGATAGGTAATGTTATTATAGAAGATAATGTTGAGATAGGAGCAAATTCATGCATCGACAGGGCAACCATAGGCTCTACTATTCTCAGGCAAGGAGTTAAACTGGATAATCTGATACAGGTGGCACATAATGTTGAAATTGGAGAGAACACTGTCATTGCAGCACAGTCCGGTATTGCAGGCTCAACTAAAATTGGGAAAGATGTTATGATAGCTGCACAGGCGGGCATTGTCGGACATTTAAAGATTGCTGATGATGTAAAAATAGGAGCACAGTCAGGTGTTACAAATAATATCAGTAAAGAGGGGGAAATTGTTTTGGGCTCTCCTGCACTCAATATACATACCAAAAGAAGAGTGGTAGCTATTTACAGAAATCTGCCCGAACTTCTCAAAAGGATAAATAACCTGGAAGACGAGGTTAAAAAACTGCGTGAAAAAGAAAAATAAAAATTTCTTTTTATCCTGATTTCATATTTTTTTATATATTTCGCATTAAATTTTTGCGAATTTATATATTATAATAATTTTTTTGTTTTAGATGTCTGAAAATCAAAGAACGATTTCAAAGCCGGTCAGTATCAGGGGAAGTGGTCTTCATACGGGATTAAATGCTGAAGTGACAATTAAACCGGCCCCGGCAAATCATGGTTATATATTTAAACGTGTAGACCTGAAAGATAAACCATTGGTCAGGGCTCTGGCTGAAAATGTTGATACTACTGAAAGAGGGACATCACTGAAAGAAAATAATGTTCAGATAGTAACCATTGAACATGTCCTGGCATCACTGTACGGACTTGGTATAGATAATGCCCTTATTGAATTAAACGGACCCGAGGTGCCTATTATGGACGGGAGCTCAAAATATTTTGTCCAGGCTATCCTTAATGTGGGCATTAAAGAACAGAATTCAGAACGCAAATATTATGTGTTAAAGGAAAAGGTCGCTTTTAAAGACAAAAAAAACGGACTTGAAATTGTCGGATATCCTGACGAGGATTTTAGCCTGGATGTACATATTGATTATAATTCAAAAGTGCTGGGGAATCAGTACGCCACATTTAGAGACTTTTCTAATTTTAGTGAAGAAATTGCACGGTGCAGAACATTTGTTTTCTTACACGAACTTGAATATCTGCAGAAAAATAATTTGATTAAGGGGGGTGATTTAGATAATGCAATTGTTATTATAGATCGTAAAGTATCACAGGATGAGCTTGACAGGCTGGCAGTTTTATTTAATAAGCCTAAAATTAAAGTAAGGTCTGAGGGGATACTAAATAATCTTGAACTCTATTACCCCAACGAACCGGCCAGGCATAAGTTGCTTGATTTATTGGGTGATCTGGCCCTGCTTGGCGTTCAGATTAAAGGGAAAATAATCGCCACCAAGCCCGGACATTATGTAAATACGGAGTTTACAAAAATACTCAGAAAGAAAATTAAAACCGTCCTTTCAAAACCGACTCCCCCGGAATATGATCCGAGTAAGCCCCCCTTATTTGATGTAAAAAAAATAATGAGTATGTTACCACATCGGCCGCCATTCCTGCTTGTAGATAAAATTACACATATGGATAACTGGACCATATGCGGTGTGAAGAATCTTACTATGAATGAGCCTTTCTTTTCAGGGCACTTCCCCGATGAACCGATTATGCCGGGTGTTTTGCAGCTCGAATCAATGGCCCAGGTGGGGGGCATTCTATTAATGAGTTTTGTTCCTGATCCTGAAAACTATTCATTGTACTTTCTAAAAGTCGAGAATGTTAAGTTCAAACAAAAAGTTGAACCCGGTGACACCCTTCTTATAAAAATGGTCTTAAAGGAACCGTTAAGAAGAGGTATCGCATTAACATACGGACAGGGATTTGTCGGGGATAAATTAGTCATTGAAGCTGATTTTATGGCCCAGATGGTTAGAAAGCATGAAAAATAATTAACTTTATGGCCTTAATTAATAAATCAGTGATCTAAAATTTAAAAATGCTGGCTTGCTGTATTCTGAATTAACTTAAGCATTATGAATAAATCATTTTCAAATATACATCCCAAAGCCAAAATTGCGAAAAATGTAGTGATAGAATCATTTGTTACCATTGCCGAAGATGTGGAAATTGATGAGGGGACATGGATTGGACCAAATGTTACAATTATGGACGGGGCTAAAATAGGGAAGAGCTGTAACATTTTTCCCGGGGCGGTGATTTCAGCCATACCCCAGGACTTAAAGTTTAAAGGTGAAAAATCGACTACCAGAATTGGAAATAATACAACAATCAGGGAATGTGTCACAATTAATCGTGGAACTGCTGCAAAGGGGGAAACCATCATTGGCAGTAACTGCCTGCTTATGGCCTATGTTCATATCGCTCATGATTGTATTATTCACGATAATGTTATTCTTTCCAATTGTGTTCAAATTGCAGGGGAGGTTGAAATAGGTGACTGGGCCTATATTGGGGGCATGTCAGTAGCCCACCAGTTTTCAAGGATCGGGAAACATGTGTTTATTAGTGGCAAAAGCGGAGTCCTTATAGATGTACCTCCCTATATTAAAGCAGCAGGAATACCGGTGGCTTACATAGGTATCAATGCAGTCGGACTGCGAAGAAGGGATTTTTCGAATGACAGAATTAACGAGATACAGGAAATATACAGGATTATTTACAATAAAGGCATGAACAATTCACAGGCAATGGAATTTCTGCAGGATAATTTTAAGATATCTGAAGAACGGGATGAAATAATTCAATTCTATGAATCCTCAAAGAGAGGCATAATAAAAGGAAAGCAGGGAGAGAATCTCTTCGGTTAATATACTGTATATGGTTATTTCAGTGCATCCCAGCCCAGTGATTTAAGTTCTGTTGATCTTCCGTCATCGCTAATCATGGTTTTGCCTTCACTTATATCTGTAATATGGCCAATAACTGATATTTGCGGATTCCTGGCAGCCTCATCGAACTTATTTAAAGGAATAGTAAATAATAGCTCATAATCTTCACCGCCATTAAGAGCAGCGACCAGCGGGTCGATATTAAATTCTTCAGCCATTTTTACTGTTTCAGGATTAATCGGAACTTTACCGGCAAATATTTTGCAGCCAGCCTTTGATTCATTACAGATATGGAATAACTCGGATGAAAGTCCGTCTGAAATATCAATCATTGATGTAGGTTTTATTTTAAGCTTTTTTAAGAGATGAATTATATCCTTCCTTGCCTCGGGCTTGAGTTGTCTTTCCAGAATATATTTATGACCTTCAAGGTCGGGTTGAATGCTTGTATCTTTTTCAAATATTGCCTTTTCTCTCTCGAGCAACTGTAATCCCATATATGCACCTCCCAAATCACCCGATACACATATGAGATCATTAACTTTTGCCCCGTGCCTGTATGTTATATCTTTCTTATTAGCCTCACCCACAGCCGTTATTGTAATTGTCATACCTGTTAAAGATGATGAAGTATCACCGCCGACAACATCTACTCCGTAATTTTCACAGGCAAGATAAATGCCGGAATATATTTCGTCTATCATAGTTGTTGTAAACTTACGTGATACAGCTATTGCAATAACTATCTGTCTGGGATGAGCATTCATTGCATATACGTCAGAAAAATTAACCACTGCTGCCTTATATCCCAAATGCTTCAAAGGAGTGTAAATCAGATTAAAATGAATTCCTTCTGTCAGCAGATCAGTAGTAATGATTACCTGCTTTTGCCCATAATCAAGAACTGCCGCATCATCGCCAACCCCAAACAGTGAACTCCTGTTCTTTAAGGATATATTCCTCGTCAGGTATTTAATAAGCGGAAATTCCCCTAACCTTGAAATATCTTCATTATGTTCAGAGCTGCCGGCCATTGGGTAACCTTTATTTGTGCTTTATTCATCAACAAATATCTGTATTAATTAAAATAGTTTTTGTATATTTGTATTATTTAGAATAAATCTAAATAAAAACAAATAAAATTCGTTAAGCTTTAATATTTATTATTTTTGCAGGATTATGGAAAACGGGCAGGACAAAATATTATCGGAAGTAACAAACAGTGATTACAAGTATGGGTTTGTTACTGATATTGAAACGGATACTTTTCCAAAAGGGTTGAATGAGGATATTGTAAGGAAGATATCTGCAAAGAAAAACGAACCCGAATTTTTAATGGAATTTCGATTAAAAGCATACCGGCACTGGCTAAAAATGAAAATGCCCCGGTGGGCAAATATTAAATTACCTGAAATAGATTACCAGGACATTATTTATTATGCTGCTCCAAGGTATAAGGCAGGACCCGGGAGTCCGGATAAGATGGATCCCGAGCTGCTGAGGACCTTTGACAGGCTTGGAATACCTTTGGATGAACAGAAAAGGATCACGGGTGTAGCAGTTGATGCAGTAATGGATAGTGTATCAGTAAAGACCACATTCCGTGAAACACTTGCCGAGTTCGGAATAATTTTCTGTTCTTTTGGCGAAGCAGTAAATGAGCATCCTGACCTGATAAAAAAATACATGGGAACAGTTGTTCCTTACTCAGATAATTTCTTTGCCGCTTTAAATTCCGCTGTATTTAGTGACGGTTCATTTTGTTTCATCCCCAGGGGAGTAAGGTGCCCGATGGAGCTTTCAACTTATTTCAGAATAAATGCCGCCAATACCGGCCAGTTTGAACGAACATTAATAATTGCGGAAGAAGACAGTTATGTCAGTTATCTTGAAGGGTGTACTGCCCCGATGAGAGATAAAAACCAGTTGCATGCCGCTATTGTTGAAATAATAGCACTGGAGAATGCCGAAGTAAAGTATTCAACTGTACAGAACTGGTACCCTGGCGACAAGCAGGGCAAGGGGGGAGTTTATAATTTTGTAACCAAGCGTGGCATTTGCAAGGGTGATAATTCCAAAATATCGTGGACCCAGGTTGAAACAGGATCGGCCATAACATGGAAATATCCAAGTTGCATTCTTAAGGGCAGGAATACGGTAGGTGAGTTTTATTCAGTAGCTGTCACAAATAACTATCAGCAGGCCGATACAGGCACAAAGATGATCCATATGGGAGATAATTCAAGCAGTACAATAGTATCAAAGGGTATCTCTGCAGGCCATAGCCAGAATAGCTACAGGGGACTGGTAAAGGTGGCAAGAAATGCCAGGAATGTCAGAAATTATTCACAGTGTGATTCCTTATTGTTGAGCGACAAATGCGGGGCACATACTTTCCCCTACCTGGAAGTGGATAATGATACCGCCATAATTGAACATGAGGCAACAACATCAAAGATCAGTGAGGATCAGATCTTTTACTGTAACCAGAGAGGCATAGATACTGAGAAGGCAATCGGATTAATTGTTAATGGCTATGCCAGGGAGGTATTGAATAAGCTGCCTATGGAGTTTGCTGTCGAAGCCCGGAAATTATTAGAGATTAGTCTTGAAGGCAGTGTGGGTTGATAATAATTAGTTATAGTATATCAATTTAATATTGCATTAAAATATGCTGGAGATTACGGATTTAAAGGTTTCAATAAACGGGAAAGAAATATTAAAAGGTATTAATCTGAAGGTTAATAAGGGTGAGGTACATGCTATAATGGGACCGAACGGCTCAGGCAAAAGTACTCTTGCATCTGCAATAGTAGGGAGGGACACCCTGAAAATTACCATGGGTACAATTACTTATCTTGGTGATAACCTGCTGGACATGCCGCCTGAAGACAGGGCGATGAAGGGCATATTCCTCGGATTTCAATATCCTGTTGAGATCCCGGGTGTTACAATGGTGAACTTCTTAAAGACGGCAATAAATGAACAAAGGAGGTACAGGAACCTTGAGCCGCTCTCTGCAGCTGACTTCCTAAAGATTATGAGGGAAAAGCAGGAAATGGTCGGACTTCATTCAAAGCTTACTGACAGATCGGTAAATGAAGGATTTTCCGGAGGGGAGAAGAAGAAAAACGAAATATTCCAGATGGCATTGCTGGAACCTAAGCTTGCTATTCTTGATGAGACTGACTCGGGACTCGATATTGATGCTTTGAAAATAGTCGCTAACGGGGTAAACAAACTTAAAAGCAAGGATAATGCCACGATAGTGATAACCCATTATCAAAGGCTCCTGGATTATATTATTCCGGATTTTGTACATATCCTGTATAAAGGAAGGATCGTGAAATCCGGTGGAAAAGAGCTGGCGGGTGAGCTGGAAGAGAAGGGTTACGACTGGCTTGATGAAGAATAAAGTATGTATTTAAATTAAAGATTGTTATTTGTTGGCATATGAGCAATTCAGATATATTGACCGCTATTAAAAAAGAACTGATAGAGCTATATAATCGTAACGCGGCAAGCATCAACAGCAATATAGGCGCCCGGGTTAATAGTTTCAGGGGAAAGGCATTATCGGATTTTGATATGTTTGGTATTCCTGACAAAAAGAATGAAGCATACAGGTATACCAACATTGAGCCTTTTTTTAAAGGTGACTATGTATCTGAATTTACTAATGATTCTTTCTTCAAAGTTAATTTAAGGGATATTTTCCGTTGTGATGTTCCTGAGCTGGATACTTATGTAATACTTCTTTTAAACGGGTTTTATTACAATGAAAACGGCTCGCAAATATTGCCTGAAGATATTTCAGTATGCGGTTTCGCAGAAGCGTCAATAAAATACCCGGAAATTTTCAGCAAATATTACTCTGCAAGTGCCGGTTCTTCGGAGGACGGACTCGTAGCGTTAAATACTTTATTCGCCCAGGATGGTGTATTTATTCATATTCCAAAGAATACAGTACTGGGAAAGCCCCTTCAGATTATCAATATCAGTTATTCTTTTAAAAATTTGAGAATATTCCGCCGTAACCTTATTGTAGCTGATGAAAACTCACAGGCACGTATAATTATATGTGACCACACCCTTTGTAAAAAGAGTTATTTAACAAATTCTCTGACAGAATTATATGTTAATGAGAATTCATTCATTGATTATTCTAAAATTCAAAACGAAAACAACCTGTCAACACAAATATCAAACACATTTATTAACCAGAAGCAAAATAGTAATGTTACAACAAATACGATATCGCTTCATGGAGGATTAATAAGGAATAATGTCTTTGTCAGTATGAACGGGGAAGGATCAGAAAATAACCTGTACGGACTTTACTTATGTGATCAGCAGCAACATGTGGCAAACTTCACCAATGTCAGGCATGAAAAGCCATACTGCAAAAGTAACCAGCTGTTTAAAGGGATTCTCGATGATAAAGCTACAGCATCATTTAACGGCAAAATATATGTTAGTCCGGATGCCCAGAAAACAGAAGCTTTTCAGAGAAACAACAATATTTTATTGTCTGATGATGCTAAAATATACACAAAGCCTCATTTAGAGATTTATGCTGACGATGTAAAATGCTCCCACGGTGCCACAGTGGGACAGCTTGATAATGAAGCATTATTCTATATTAAAACAAGAGGCATAAGTGAGAAAGAAGCAAAGTATTTATTAATGTATGCGTTTGCAAATGAGATAATTAGTAAGATTAGTGTTCCTTATCTCAAAGAACGTATAATTGACCTTGTGGATAAAAGACTCCGGGGTGAGTTAAGCAGGTGTAATGATTGTAACATTAGTTGTGGCTAGCGTGAAATTTAAAACTTGTGATTGTGAATTTTGATGTTTATAAAATCAGGAAAGATTTCCCGATTCTTACCCGGAAAATATATAATAAACCCCTGGTTTATCTTGACAACGGAGCCACAACTCAAAAACCGGCATGTGTTATTGACTGTATTAATAATTTTCATATTAGCAGGAATAGTAGTATACACAGGGGTCTTCATTACCTGAGTGAACAGGCTACAGAATCTTATGAGATTGCAAGAAATACGGTGCAGGAATTTATAAATGCCAAATCATCACGGGAAATTATTTTTACCAGTGGAACAACAGGGTCGATTAACGGGCTGGCATTTTCTTTTGGTGAGAAATATATTAATAAGGGTGATGAAATTGTAATCACGGCCATGGAGCATCATTCCAATATTGTCCCGTGGCAAATGCTTTGTGAACGCAAAAAAGCAATCCTCAGGGTAATACCATTTACTGATGAAGGTGAGCTTATAATGGAAGAGTATGAAAAATTATTAAATGAAAGAACTAAAATAGTTGCAGTAATTCATGTTTCAAATTCCCTTGGAACAGTTAATCCGGTTGAAGATATTATTAGCAAAGCCCATATGAGGGATATTCCTGTTTTGGTCGATGGAGCCCAGTCAGTTCAGCATCTTGAGGTTGACGTTCAAAAGATGGATTGTGATTTTTTTGTTTTTTCAGGACATAAGATATACGGACCTACAGGTATCGGAGTGTTATATGGGAAGGAACAATGGCTTGAAGAGATGCTTCCTTTCCAGGGAGGTGGAGAAATGGTTGAAAATGTCACATTTGAGAAGACTACATATAATGAGCTTCCTTTCAAATTTGAGGCGGGAACAACAAATTATATCGGAGCCATAGCACTTGGAGAAGCCCTTAAATATATTACTGACATTGGCAGGCAAAATATTGGGGTTTATGAATCAGAACTTCTGAAATACGCAACAGGGAGAATTGAGGAATCAGGTGATATTAAAATTTACGGAACGGCAAAAAACAAGATTTCAATATTGTCGTTCCTTATTGATAATATTCACCCTTATGATGCAGGAATGATCTTTGACAAGATGGGGGTGGCGGTAAGAACAGGGACTCATTGTGCGCAGCCGGTAATGCAGAGATATAATATTGATGGTACCATAAGGGCATCATTTGCAATGTATAACACCAGGGGGGAGGTCGATATTCTGTGTAAAGCCATTGAAAAAGCGCGGGCAATGTTTTCATAAGAATAACCCGGCATCAATTTGCAGGTTAAATATCCCTGATAAAATTCTCATTGTTAATATTAATAAAACCAATAAGTTGAAAGACATAAATGAAATACAGGAAGAAATTATACAGGAGTTTGAGATATTTGATGACTGGATGGACAAATATGACTACTTAATTGAATTAAGCAGGGATCTGCCCCTTATTGATTCAAGATATAAAAATAACGATTATCTTATAAGTGGCTGCCAGTCAAAAGTATGGCTAAATGCTGAATATACTGACGGGGTAATAAATTTTAGTGCCGACAGCAATGCAATTATCACAAAAGGTATAATAGCTTTGCTGATACGTGTTCTTTCAGGAAGAAAACCCGATGAAATAATTAATGCTAACCTTTATTTTATTGACAGGATAGGATTAAGACAAAACCTTTCACCCACCCGTTCCAACGGATTGTTGGCTTTTATTAAACAAATGAGGAATTATGCTGTTGCATATAATATAAAGTATAAAAATGAATAGGCAGGAAATAAACTCTTTATTTTTACGTTTTTTATAATCATGAATAAAGAAAATGCTTTGTTGCAGCTTAAAAACAAGATAATACAGGAACTTAAAAACATTTATGATCCTGAGATCCCGGTTAACATTTATGATCTCGGATTAATATATGATATAGATATAGATAAGCATAATAATGTAAGGATCACAATGACGCTAACATCTCCTAACTGTCCAATAGCGGATCAGTTGCTCATGGATGTTAAACAACATATTACTTATATAAAAGGGATCAACAATTTGGATATTAATCTTGTATTTGAGCCGCCCTGGGACAGGTCTATGATGTCTGACGAGGCATTACTGGAATTGGGGATGTTATAACTTAAAAATAGATCCGAAATGAAAAGACTTTTACTATTGTTAGGTATAGCTATCGTACTAAGTACGGTTCTGGTAAATTCAGGAGCTTCTCTTTCAGCAGAAAATATATACGATGACAACTATTTGTACGGGACATTCGATGATGGTCCTGGTGAAATTCAAATATTTCCTAATCCTGTTATTGACAATATACTTAATATTTCTGCAGAGAATTCAATTGTGAAGATTGAGATACTTGATATTACCGGCAGTACTGTTTTTATGCAAAAATATGAGAAAGAGACTAAAAAGGTTGTTTTAAGTCTCGTTAACCTTAACAGAGGATTATATATCATCCAGGTGAAGCTGGATAATAATTCTTCACGCACTGAAAAGATAATAATTGAATAAGGTAAAAATTACTATTACCTTATAACTTACCTGTAATTCTTTCCTTGCAATATATTAGTAAAAATGTTGTAACGTTTTTACTTATGTAACGTATAAATAACCGTCAACCAATGTTTAATGTAATTTAATAAGCTGATTTTAAATCGATTATTTTCACTTTAACCCGAAAGAACCCCCCTAAAACAGAACAATTATTAAGTATTTTTAAGTTAAAAAAAGTTCTATACAAGTCTGTTCGTCAATAATTTTTGGGCTTTTATGGAATTTTAAATTTTTTCTCATGTGTCACAAACGAACAAAACTACTAACTGTATTAATTATATTAATGCTATTGTTAACTAAAAGAAGTTACAGTCAATGTGCATTAATAACAGATAATTACAGTGGTCAGATTCCCAGTAGCGTATGTGCTCCTGTGAATATGACCATGGATGTTCGTTACAAGTTTCTTCTTCCTGTTAACCCTTCCAGGGTAGAAATTCTTTATGTATGGAATGACGGAACCGGTGCAACAACGTTAGTCCCTGCCATTTCTCAGGGTGATACGATTTTCACTGCCACTGCCACCCATAATTACCTTCCTTCGGTTGAATGTTCATATACTGCCGAGGCATATGTAATATATGACGGGGAGCAGTGTACCAGCAGCAGCCGCCAGGAGCAGACTTTTAGCGCCTGGGCAAGGGACAATGAGAATGGGGGTGTAATCGAAACGGACCCTGTTGTAGCACAGTTCTGTGAAGGAGATGATATTGCTGATGTTATATTTAGTGATAATTCCACCTTTAACTGTAATGTCAGTGTCGAACCTGACAAGCCTAACCGCATTATAAGATGGGTACAGTTTATATACGGTACTTCAACCATTGCAGGTAACAGAATTCCAAATGTTACTGTTGAGGACGGACTTGGAAATACTTATCAGCTAACAGATGCAGATGGTAATTCGCTGGGAACGTTATCCGGACCGATTATTGAGGTCCCTATGCCGGCGGATGGACCTAACCAGTCCTCATGGGCCATCAGTGCCCCTCCGGGTGGTGAGGCAGGAGATATATTTGAAATAACGATGCGTAACTGGAACATATGTAATGCCTATGACAATAATCCTTTTGACAGTAATCCCCCGGCTGATATTATTGATGGTGATAATCCCCCGATTACTACTACAGCATTAATTGAGATCATTACAACCCCTCCTGAAATAGCTAACCCTTCCCTGGAGTTCTGCGCCGGCAGTCCGGTTAACCTTTCACTCTCAACATCGGGAGGAGAAGTTCAATGGTTTATGGACTCATTATTAATGGCCCTGATACATATAGGAAGCTCGTTTGATCCTGCAGGTCCTCCGACCTTTATTGACAATTCTGTCAGCGGACGATATTCATACTGGGTTACCGAACGATTAGGAATTTGTGAAAGTGCGCCGAGTAAAATTACATTCGAGATATTTGATACTCCTGTTCCTCCGGCTGATGCGGGTAATGATACAATAATATGTGGCAGCACATTTCAACTTAATGCTGCTAATCCGGTTATCGGCAGCGGCTCATGGACCACGAGCGGAGGAGCGATTATCGATGATCCGGCAGATCCTGCAACTGCGGTCAGCAATCTGGATTATGGTACTAACCTGTTTATATGGACTGTTGAAAACGGGCCCTGTGTATCTGTTGATGACGTTACGGTCACCAGGGATATGCAGCCTGACGCTGCAGATGCAGGCATTGACCAGTCGTTTTGCGATGATTTATCTTCTGTTTTAAATGCTTCTGCTCCTACAAATAATGGAACAGGAGAATGGAATATAATCGGGGGTAGCCTCTTATTCACAGATAATGATGATCCTCACTCAGGTATAACAAATATCGGGGCAGGGGAGAATATTGTTGTATGGACTGTCAGAAGCCAGTTTGGAGCATGTTTAACCACTTCTGATACCGCCATGATTTTAAGGGATGTTACCCCCAATATGGCTAACGCCGGTGCAGACCGGGGAGTATGTGACTCGGCTGCTGTATTTCTGAACGGGAATCCGGTCACAGACGGGGGTACAGGATTATGGTCCGTACTTTCGGGGGGAGCAGTAATCACAAGTCCCGGCATGCCTGGCAGTGAGGTTACCGGATTGAGTTATGGTATTAACCAGTTTTTGTGGGAGATAACGAGCCAGTTTGGAATTTGCAGCGGGTCATCGGATGCAGTAAATATTACCAGGGATGAAGCTCCGGATCCTGCATTTGCAGGTGCGGACCAGGATCTGTGCAGCACTTTGTCCATGCCGCTGGGGGCTAACGCTGCTTCTGTGGGTTCAGGCGTATGGGCTGTTATAACAAATCCTTCGGGCATATCCCCTGCCTTTAATCCGTCTTTAGATGATGAAAATGCTACAGTGCAAATATTACCGGGCAATGAGGGTATTTACGAGTTTAGCTGGACAATAACCAATGAGAGCTGTGTAACTTCCGATACTGTAATAATAGATTTCGGAGTACCGGCACCTCCTGCTGACGCAGGGACAAACGATTCAGTATGCGGTATAACGGCAGGGCTAAATGGCAATACCCCTGCTATTGGAACAGGGACGTGGAGCAGGATTAGTGGTCCGGGCGATGTGACTTTCCTTCCCAGCTCACATTCTCCAACAGCACTTGCAAGGATTACCACTGGTAATGAGGGGCTTTACGAATTTGAATGGAGAATAACCAGCGGGTCATGCCCCTCAACAGCAGATACTGTTTCCGTATTATATAAACCATTACCCGGCATGCCTTCGGCAAGCGGAACCGAGAGGTGCGGGGCCGCATCAGTTACACTTACATCAACAATCGGACTTAATGGTAACAGTAACAGGTGGTATGAAACAGGATTCGGAGGTGCCATAATTTCTACATCTGAAAATTTTACTACACCGGTACTGAACTCCTCCACATCTTACTGGGTTGCAACATTTAATGACACTACATATTGCGAAAGTAACAGAAGAAGAGTTGATGCTATTATTAATCCGGTTCCTGAAGTTCCCGCCGTCAGTGATATGGAGCATTGCGGTGAAGGTTCCCTGCTAATAATTGCAGCCATAGGCAATAACGGTACTACCAACCGCTGGTATGATGCTGCAACAGGAGGTAATATCCTCTCTGTTTCCAGGGATTTTATTACTCCCTACCTTACAGGATCAACATCGTACTGGGTTAGTAGTTATAATGAACTGACAACATGTGAGAGTGAAAGGATAAGGGTTGATGTAACTATTTACCCGGTTCCCGGGTTACCTGAGGTTAATGACGAAAGCATCTGCGGACAGGGTACATTAACACTAACTTCTTCAGTAGGATTGGACGGGACAACAAATAACTGGTATGATTCACAGGTAAATGGTAATCTTCTTGATACAGGCACTATATTCACAACACCTTATTTAGCAAATACAGTTTCATACTGGGTATCAAGTTATAATAGTATTACGGGCTGTGAAAGCGGGAGGCTTGAAGTGCGTGCGATTATTAATCCGGTTCCCTCTTTCCCGTCAGCAGATGACGTATACCACTGCGGTCCTGATTCCCTGGTATTAACTTCATCAACAGGAGTAAACGGTACCGTTAACAGGTGGTACGACAGCATTACCGGTGGCAGCATGCTGGAAGAAACAAATGTATTTACAACACCCTGGTTAACAGATACCAGGAGTTATTATGTATCCAGTTATAATGATATTACTGGTTGTACAAGCAGCAGGATACAGGTGCAGGCTGTAATACTACCCACCCCCGGGATAAACCCGATACAGGGAGCAGGTGAAGTGGGACAGGGACAGTCTAATGCAATTTATTCTGTAAATTACCATACGGGTTCAACATACGACTGGGTTATACCGCCCGGAATAACGGTATTGCTGGAGAACCAGAATTTTGTTATTCTTCAGTTCCCTAACCTGGGGCTTTATAATATTTCTGTAACCGAGACCAACAGCATAGGATGTCCCGGTCCGGTTTCAACAAAACAGATAAATGTAAAGGAAGACCTGCTATATGTTAACCTTAATGTTATAAACGGACAAATATGTGCAGGTGAGCATTTTCAAATAACTGCCACACCTTCAGGGGGCACGCCGTCCTATACATTCCAGTGGACCGGTGATACTGAATACCTGTCGGCAACAAATGTATCGAATCCTCTATTTGTGAGCAGCAGTGCTGGCATTTACAGGTTACGTGTAAGTGTTACCGATATCAACTTTAATACTGCCTCCGACAGCCTGACACTGACTGTTAATCCGAATCCGCAAACCATCATAAATAATACGGATACAATAGTATGTGCAGGTGAAAATATGCAACTAAACACTGCTGTCAGCGGCGGTTCGGGTAATTATGACACATTCGAATGGTCGGGCCAGACAATTCCCTTGTCTGCCACTGATATCAGAAATCCTGTTTTCAATACAATAATCAGGGGCAGTTATTTTTTAAGATTTACGGTAGTTGATAATAAAGGATGCAGGGCTTCTGATTCGATAAGTATTATCAGTGATGTTCCTGCAGCTGCATTTATATCCGATGCTGCCCCCTCCTGCAGTCCGGTTACAATAAACTTCTTTAACCAGTCTGAGGATGCTGTTTCCTGTACGTGGGATTTTGGAGATGGAGCCACCAGCAATATTGATAATCCGTCACATGAATTCCGTAATGTGTCGACCTCTGTCAATTATTTTAATGTCAGGCTTACGGCATATAGTCAGTACGGGTGCAGCCATTCAGCAAATGAGTATGTCACGGTATATCCTAATCCTGAGACTTCTATCGATGCAATTCCGGAAAAAGCGTGTCATCCGGCTGACGTACTTTTAATAGCCACTCCGGGCGGATTTAAATATAAATGGAATTATGGTGATGAGGGACAGGAGGAAGCAGGGTACAATACAATGCGCACTTATTATAATAATTCGGTAACGGATACGGTGTATCATGTGCAGCTTATAACAACTTCATTTTTCAATTGTCTTGACACATCATTCGTTGATATTACCGTTTATCCTTCACCGGCAGCTTCATTTGAAGCGTCGCCGGAGCAGCAGATGTACCCCGACAAGACGGTAAACCTCGTTAATACAACAGAGGACAGGAACTGGGATTATAAATGGTACTTCGGCGACGGAACGGCAACATATGACAGGCATCCCAATTCACATGATTACCCGGGAGTTGACAATTATACGATATCCCTGGTAGTTTCGGGAGAACATTGTTCTGACAGTGTATCAGCAGATATTGAAATTATACCTCATCCCCCCGTTGCAAAATTTAAACCTGTGGAGCCGGGATGTATGCCCCTGACCATTCATTTTGAAAATACATCATCATTCTCCAGTTCGTTCCTCTGGGAATTTGGTGACGGCGCCGTATCAAATAAACCTAATCCGGTTTATACATATTATGAGCCGGGCCAGTATAAGATAAAACTGACTGCCAAGGGCGACGGAGGGGAAGACACATACCATACAATAAATGATGTGTATATTCTTCCCAACTCTTATTTTAACCTTGCTCCAAGGTATGTATATGTGAACGATGAGGCTGTTCACTATTTCAACTTATCTGACAACGGTGATGTGTATGAGTGGGATTTTGGTGACGGCACAACTTCAACAGAGCTCAGCCCTAAGCATGTCTATACCGAGGAGGGGGTTTATGATGTTACTTTATGTGTATGGACAGATAATGACTGCTTTGACCTTTATGTCATGGAGAATGCTGTTTATGTCGAACCCAGCGGCAAGCTTGTTTATCCCAATGCTTTCAGGCCCGAATCAATGCTCGAAGAAAACAGGGTGTTTAAGCCTGCAATAATTGACCAGGTAGATACTTACCACCTGATGATCTTTAACAGGTGGGGAGAGTTAATATTTGAGAGCAACAATAAAGATATGGGCTGGGATGGCCGTATCAGGGATAAAATGGCAAAGCAGGATGTCTATATATGGAAAGTCGAAGGTAAGTATACCAACGGGGAAAATTTTGTTGACAGCGGGGATGTGACTTTGCTTCGATAAGTGGTTACAAACAGATATCAGATTATTGATAATAAACTAAATAAATTACAAACAAGGCATGTTGTGAAAAAGCTGATTTCCATATTATTCCTGGCATTGCTGTTAAGGCCGTTATCCGGACAGGATCCGCAGTTCTCACAGTTTTATTCAAATTATTTATACCTGGCTCCTTCCTTCTCCGGACTGGTTGAGAATAACCGTATTGCTATAAATTACCGCAAGCAGTGGCCCGAGATAGCACACGGATATAATACATATTCAGCATCATTTGACAAATATTTTGAAAAGTTCAGAAGCGGACTGGGAATTCTTTTTCTGCGTGACGAGGCAGGAAGCGGGAGGTTGCGCTCAACCAATGTGGGATTGCAGTACTCTTTTGATATTAAGATCAATAATCTCTGGCATATAAGGCCGGGCATGCACTTTCTATATACTGAGAGGGCTATAGATTTTGAGGATCTGCTGTGGGCAGACCAGATATCGGTAAATGAGAATGCCCCTGCAACAGCAGAAGTATTTCCCGTGAACCATGTAGGTGATCTTGATTTTTCAGCTTCGGCCTTAACATATTCTGACATATTCTGGCTTGGCTTTTGCGTCGATCACCTGCTCAAGCCCAATCACTCATTTTACTTTTATGAAGATGAAGATGGCAATCCGGCACATGTGCCGATAAAGTACTCGGTTTTCGGGGGCACAAAGTTTATTAAACATGAGAATTTGCTGAGGCCCGTACCCACCACTTTGCAACTGGCATTTTTATTCAAGTCCCAGGGTCAGTATAACCAGCTTGACCTCGGTATTTACTTTTACAGGAGTCCGCTTGTCCTCGGATTCTGGTACAGGGGAATACCTTTCTATAACACTGATTCTAACAGGGATGCTTTTACTATACTCACCGGCTATAAGATCAGGGATTTGAATATAGGCTACAGCTACGACTTTACAATATCCAGGCTTATATCAAGGACGGGCGGATCGCATGAGATTTCACTGTCATATAATTTCAAAACAAAGGCAAGAAAGAGAAAGCCAAAGATGCTTCCCTGCCCCGAGTTTTAGATTCTCACCTTTTTTATCTTTCCAGTGTGACACTTACGCAGTCAACTTTGCCTCCAATAGGGGGATTGATCTTTGATATTTTTACTGCAGCATAAGTAATAGCGGGAAAATTATCATATAAAGCATCGAGTATCCGGGAGGCCGTATTTTCAATAAGATTTGATTTTTTATTCATTTCATCTTTCACAACGAGATATGCCTTGTGATAGTTAACAGTATCTTTAAGATTATCTGACTTAGCTGCCTTGCTCAGATCGGTTTTTATCGAAAGTGATACGAGGAATTTGCTCCCTACTATTTGTTCTTCCCTGTAATGCCCATGATAGGCATAGAACTCCATATTTTCAAGCTGTATCAATCCCATGCTGTTATATTTTTGTTGAAACAGGCGACTAATATATTCAATAAATTCATAATTGAACCCATCTAACTTAAAAATAGTAATCTGCAAGTTTGAATTTAAATTGAAAGGATAAAATCAGTCAGGTTTTCTTCTGTTTTCAGATTAAGCTTTTTCCTTAGCTTGTAACGGTGATTTTCCACACCCCTGAAAGAGATTCGCAGCAACGGGGCAATTTCTTTTGAAGATAAGTTCATCCTCAGGTAAGCACATAACCTCAGATC
>CAZOLY010000003.1:14435-44751 GCA_964580815.1 uncultured Bacteroidales bacterium | reverse complement strand
ACACAGAATTAGATGAATAGCTTGAAAGTATGAATCTCACATGTGGGATGGATACTACTAAATATAAACTGGACAAATAATAAAATTAATTAAATTGTTAAGAATGTAAAGATGCGACATAGAAAAAGTTTTAACCACTTAAGTAGAAAGAAAGGTCACAGAAAAGCTATGCTTGCTAACATGGCTGCATCTTTGATTTTGCATAAGAGAATTAAAACTACGACAGCAAAAGCCAAGGCATTGAGAATGTTTGTAGAGCCATTAATCACAAAGTCAAAAAATGACTCAACTCATGCAAGAAGGGTAGTTTTTAATCATCTTCAGAGTAAAGAAGCTGTTACTGAACTTTTCCGGGAAGTATCGCCCAAGATTGCCGATCGCCCGGGTGGATATACGAGGATATTAAAAACAGGATTCCGGCTGGGTGACAATTCAGATATGTGTGTAATTGAACTGGTGGATTATAATGAAAACCTGCTGGCAGCAAAATCAGAAGCTATAACAAAAACCGTGAAACGCAGACGCAGAGGTTCCAGGAAAAAGGCAGCAGAAGAATTACAGGTAGCCGATAAACCTGCAGGTGACGTAAAAGAAACACTTGAAAAAACTGAAGTTCCTGAGGTAAAAGAAGTTACTGCTGAAAAGCCGGAAGATGAACAGAAATTATCGTCTGAAGATATAGAAGAAATAACTGAGAAACCAGTTGAAGATATTAAGAAAGAAGTACCTGGTGAAGTAAAGAGTGAGGAAAAAACTGAATCCCCGCCTGAAAGCATTGAGGCAAAAGAAGCACAGGAAGCCAAGGATGAAATAAAGAAAGAAGGTGAGGCAGAAGCACGGGAAGAAAAAAAGGAAAATAAAAAACAGGAACCCAAAGACTCTAAAAATACGGAATAGTGAATCTTTATAATATAAACCGGTCTTAAATATAAAGGGATGAAGCTTGAGAAATCTTTATCCCTTTTTTATATAAAAAACAAACATCAAAAACAATACTAATTATGGGACAAATTACTAACATACATGCACGTGAAATATTAGATTCACGCGGAAATCCTACTATCGAAGTAGAGGTTACGCTGGCAAGCGGATTCATTGGACGCGCAGCCATTCCTTCAGGGGCATCAACAGGTGAAAATGAAGCCGTGGAGTTAAGGGACGGTGATAAGAAAAGATATTCAGGCAAAGGTGTCCTTAAGGCAGTTGACAATGTCAATAAAATTATTGCTAAAGAAATCATTGGGATGAATGCCCTGGACCAGGTCGCTATTGATAAAAAAATGATTGCCCTCGATGGCACAAAAACCAAGAGTAAACTGGGTGCAAATGCTATACTTGGCGTTTCCCTGGCCGTTGCCAAAGTTGCGGCCATGTATCATGACATGCCATTATACAGGTATATAGGGGGTACAAATGCTGTTACTTTGCCTATTCCTATGATGAATATTATCAATGGAGGGGCGCACTCTGATGCACCTATTGCTTTTCAGGAATTTATGATTCGTCCTGTAGGTGCACAAAGCTTTAAAGAAGGACTAAGAATGGGAGCAGAAGTATTTCATTCTTTAAAGAAAGTATTAAAGGAAAGAAATTTAAGTACGGCGGTTGGTGATGAAGGTGGTTTTGCTCCGGCGCTGACAGGCACTGAAGATGCACTTGAGTGCATTCTTAAAGCAATAAGTGCGGCAGGCTACAAAGCAGGTAGAAAAGAAAACGGCGGTGATCTGTCAATTGCCCTTGATTGTGCGGCATCGGAGTTTTTTGAAAATGGTAAGTACAATTATAAAAAATTCGAAGGTGAGAAGGGTGCAGTTAGAACATCCGAGGAACAGGCTGATTACATTGCCGGGCTTATCAGCAAATATCCTATCGATTCTATTGAAGACGGGATGTCAGAAGATGACTGGGAAGGCTGGAAAATCTTAACTGATAAAATCGGCAAAAAATGCCAGGTTGTTGGGGATGATAACTTCGTTACCAATGTTGAATTTCTGAAAAAGGGCATCGATATGGGTTGCGCCAATTCTATTTTAATTAAAGTCAACCAGATAGGAACATTAACCGAAACCCTTAATACGATAGAAATGGCCCACAGGGCTGGTTATACTACTATTACATCTCACCGTTCAGGTGAAACCGAAGACTTTACAATCGCGGATATTTCCGTAGCCACTAATTCAGGACAGATTAAAACCGGCTCCCTGAGCCGCTCTGACAGAATGGCAAAATATAACCAGTTGCTGAGAATAGAAGAAGAGCTGGGAGATACAGCAGTTTACGGGTACAAAAAATAGCAGTCTGTTATAAATAAAAAGTATTAAATAGCTAATCTTCTGCAGGTTAGCTATTTTTATTTTTTTGAATATTTGCCCGCATCACCCTCCAAAACTTTAACCGCCTCCTGTAACGTATTATCAATGTTTTTTATTATCGGATAAAATCCTCTATTATCAATTATATTACGTGCAATATAGGCATATAGCTGGGTTTTCAATATTTCCTCCGATGTTCTTATCTCACTATGCACTGCCGGCACTCCTTTACTGGCAGCATACTTTATAAATACATCCAGCACATTTCTTTTATCAAGTAATTTCACAAATTCTTCGGGCCTGACAAGTTTCTCCAGAGTTGTTCTATTGTCATCTGCATATTTTAGTGCAAAGCTATAAATTAAGCCCCTGTTTCTAACGTCTATTAAATAATTTGTTACTCCTGTTGTATCTATGGGGACAAAAATATCGGGCATTATGCCTCCCCCTCCAAAGACTATTTTGCCTCCCCGAGTTCTGTATTTGAGTGAATCATTTAAATGAATGCTATCTTCAACAGTGAACTCGCCCCTGATATATCTGTTGTTTAAATCATTTATATATTCTGTCAGTCCGTTATTATAAGGCTTCTGTATGCATCTTCCCGTCGGTGTATAGTATCTGGCAATAGTTAGCCTTATTGCAGAGCTGTCAGACAGCATTTTTTGTTCCTGTACCAATCCTTTGCCAAAAGAACGTCTTCCAATGATCAATCCCCTGTCATTATCCTGGATAGCCCCTGCAAGTATCTCACTCGCCGATGCTGATCCCTCATCAATTAAAATGGCCACCTCAATATCATCACACAAACCTCCCGGCTTGGAACGATAATCCTTCCTTCCCCTTGCATTCCCCTCAGTATATACTATTAACTCCTTATCGCCCAGAAACTGATCTGCAATATTTACCGCAGCATCCATGTAACCTCCTCCATTGTTTCTTAAATCCAGAATAAGCTTTTTTAATCCCTGTGACCTGAGTTCATAAAATGTGGCAATAAACTCTTCTTCAGTTCTTGATGAAAAGTTATTTATCTTAATATATCCTATATCCTTTTTAATTATATATCCGACATCCACACTATTTAATGGTATATTATCACGAATAATATCAAAAGTCAGCAATTCATCAACATCCCTGCGCAACACCCCAACACCGACCTTTGTCCCTTTCGGACCTCTAAGTCTTTTAACAATAGAATCACTTGGCATTTGTACACCTGCAACTACTTCATCATTAACCTTTACAATACGGTCTCCTGCAAGAATCCCTACTTTTTCCGATGGCCCGTTGGCTACAGTACTTATAACAACAAGGGTGTCATTTAATACATTAAATTGTATACCTATGCCACTGAAATTACCTTCCAGCGGCTCATTAACCCTCTGTAAATCCTTTGCAGGTATATACAGCGAATGAGGATCAAGCTCCTCAAGTAACCTGGGTATGGTTTTTTCTATTAAGTCCTTTTTTGATACCTTATCAACATATTCTTTTTCAATATAGTTTAATATATTATTAAGCTTGTCGGCTCTCGGGTAAATATAAAAGCGTTTTTCAGAATAATTACTCCTGTAATATCTGCCAACCAATATCCCGATAACAATTGCAAAAGCCAGGATGACAGGATAATATATTGCGGAACGTGTATTCTTATATTCCATCTCAGATTTGATTTAGACCTCCAGGTTTACAACCTCAATGCCAGCTCTTTTAAGCAGTTTTATGCCCTCGTCAGTTCTATAATCATCACAAAAAACTACTCTTTTTATTCCCGACTGAATAATAAGTTTGGCACATTCCATGCATGGTGCCGAAGTTATATAAAGAGTGGCACCTTCACTGCTATTACTGGATTTAGCCACTTTGGTTATTGCATTAGCCTCGGCATGTAAAACATAAGGTTTGGTTTTGTAATCTTTATCTTCGCATAAATTTTCAAAGCCAGAAGGAGTGCCATTATAACCATCAGAAATTATCATTTTTTCTTTAACAATCAAAGCGCCCACTTGTCTTCTTTTACAATAGGAATTCAGGGCCCAGATCTTTGCCATCTCAAGGTAACGTTTATCAAACTGTTTCTGCCTTTTTCCATAAGGATGTATGGGGTTATGCTTGCTCATTAATCCTGACTAGCCTCTAATTTAAATTAGTACCGAAGGCGGGAATCGAACCCGCACCTCCTTGCAGAGACATGATTTTGAGTCATGCGCGTCTACCAATTCCGCCACTTCGGCATCCGGTCCACAAAATTAATAAAATAAGCTGACATGTTGAACTAATAATACTGAAGTAATTAATATACTATAATTAAAAATACGTCGGGTTTTTCACTATTCATTAATAAATATAAATATTCCGCTTAACAAAACTTTCTGCTGTTAATTTATATAATATTAAAGTCATATTAGTAACTTTGATATAGAAAATATTTGTTAGTAATTTTTTAATAAAAAAGAGACATAATTTTTGTATTTTTTTAATATGATTTGTAATAAAATTTTATGTCATAAATTTAATTATCAGTTTATCAGTTGCTTAAAACGCCGAGTTAATAAATAGTTTGAAATGTTGATAAATACAAATATCCTTACATTGCAGAAATTTGATTCTATTTTTAAATTGCATGACCTGCTTTCTTTTTTTCTTAAAAAACTTTCGTAAATATTTCCAACGTCTTAAACATTTAGTCAATGCACACTGAAGAATTAAAAACAAAGAAAACTGCTTCCGAGAAATTTAAAAAGATAGAAGAAAACAGAAAAATTCTGAATACTGCCGTGAAAAAAACTTATAGTTACGGAGAGGCTTTGAATAGTTCACTGAAGTACTTTAACGGTGATGAACTGGCAGCTACAGTGTGGATAAACAAATATGCCTTAAAAGACTCGTCAGGTAAATTATACGAGAAGAATCCCGATGATATGCATCGAAGAATAGCCAGGGAAATAGCGAGAGTTGAGAAGAAGTACCCCAACCCGATGAGCGAGGATGAAATATACGAATTACTTAAAGACTTTAAATATATAGTTCCGCAGGGTGGACCAATGACAGGTATTGGAAATAGTCACCAGGTTGCTTCACTGTCAAACTGTTTTGTTATCGGAAATGACAAGCCTGCTGATTCCTATGGAGGGATATTGAAAATTGACCAGGAACAGGTTCAATTGATGAAACGCCGGGGAGGGGTAGGACATGATTTATCTCATATCCGCCCAAAAGGAAGTCCGGTTCTGAATAGTGCCTTAACATCTACCGGAATTATTCCTTTTATGGAAAGGTATTCGAATTCAACACGTGAAGTGGCCCAGGATGGAAGAAGGGGGGCATTGATGTTAAGCTTATCAATTAAACATCCTGATGCTGAAGAATTCATTGATATTAAAATGGAAAAAGGAAAAGTAACAGGAGCTAATGTTTCGGTCAAGATAGATAATGAGTTTATGGAAGCAGTCATAAACAACAGGAAATACATTCAGCAATTCCCATTAAATTCCAAAGATCCTGTTATAAAAAAGGAAATAGAACCGGTTGAACTCTGGAATAAAATAATACATAATGCATGGAAATCAGCCGAACCCGGCATATTGTTCTGGGATACAATTATAAAGGAATCTGTACCTGATTGCTATTCCGACTTTGGCTATAAAACTACATCTACCAACCCATGCGGGGAGATTCCTCTCTGTCCTTACGATTCCTGCAGGCTGCTGGCTATAAATCTTTACGGATATGTCGAAAATCCGTTTACGGAAAAAGCTATATTTAATTTTGACCTGTTTAAGGAACATGCTCATTATGCACAGAGAATAATGGATGACATTATTGATCTTGAGCTGGAAAAGATTGATTCCATTATTGATAAAATTGAAAAAGACCCGGAAGAACAGGAAATTAAAAGAGTTGAGAAGAGACTTTGGGAAAATATACGTATTAAAGCCGAAGAGGGCAGAAGGACCGGCATAGGTATTACTGCTGAAGGTGATATGCTCGCGGCCCTGGGATTAAGGTATGGAAGCGAAAATGCTATTGATTTTTCAATTGAAATTCACAAAACCCTGGCCATTGAGGCTTATAGATCTTCTATATACCTTGCCAGGGAGAGAGGTTCTTTCTCAATCTATGATTCACACCTTGAAAAAGATAATCCCTTTATTCAACGTTTGCGGGACGAGGATGAACAGCTTTACCACGATATGTTGAAATATGGAAGAAGAAATATCGCCCTGCTGACTATTGCTCCGACAGGAACCACAAGCCTGATGACCCAGACAACATCAGGTATTGAACCTGTCTTTATGCCCGTTTACAAGCGCAGAAGAAAGGTTAATCCGAATGATGCCAGTGTAAATGTCAGCTTTATCGATGACGTGGGTGATGCATGGGAAGAATACAATGTCTTTCACCATAAATTTGCTGCCTGGCTAAAAACATATGGTCATGACCCTGATGAAGTAAAAAAATATGATGATAACAGACTGAAGGAGCTGGTAAAAAAATCTCCTTATTATAAAGCTACTTCCACCGACGTTGACTGGGTCAGCAAAGTAAAAATGCAAGGTGAAATACAAAAGTGGGTAGACCACTCAATAAGTGTTACTATAAACTTACCTAAAAATGTAACTGAAGAACTGGTTGGTGAATTGTATATCACTGCATGGGAAAGCGGATGTAAGGGAGTAACCGTATACAGGGAAGGGTCACGGTCGGGTGTATTGCTGACAAACGATATGAGTGATGAAGAAGAAGCTAAAAAATATAAACGCCCGAAAATTCTGGATGCAGAGATTATAAGATTCAATAATAATGAAGAAAAATGGATAGCATTTGTGGGACTCAAGGATGAAAAGCCCTATGAAATATTTACCGGCATGGCTGATGAAGAAATGTTTCCCATTCCAAAATCTATAACCAAAGGCAAGATTATAAAGAACCGTGACGAAAATGGCATATCACGATATGATTTTCAATATGTTGACAAGTTTGGATATAAAAATACACTGGGAGGCCTTTCCCATATGTTTAACAAAGAATTCTGGAATTACGCAAAATTAATATCAAGTGTTCTCCGCCATGGCATGCCTATACCAGATGTTGTCAACCTTGTATCCTCATTAAGGCTCGACAATCACACCATAAACACATGGAGGAATGGTGTCGAAAGAGCATTAAAGAAATATATACCGGACGGAACAAAAGTCAAGAAGGGTAAATCATGTCCTGAATGTGGTTCTAAAAACCTCATCTACCAGGAAGGATGCCTTATTTGTACGTCCTGCGGTTCATCCAAGTGCGGATAGTATTGTCTATATCAGGATATCGGCAATATCAAGCAATTCCCGATTTACATCTTTATGCAGCTTGACTGTCTTATTTAGGGGCACATGCACTATTTCATTATTCGCCAATCCTACCATAATGCTTTTCTGATCATCAAGCAAAGCCTCAACTGCGGCTACACCCAGCCTGCTTGCCGTTACCCTGTCAAATGCAGAAGGCGACCCTCCCCTTTGAACATGACCAAGAATTGTTGTTCTTATATCAAATTTCGGAAATTCCTTTTGTATCTTTGCTGCAATATCAATTGCCCTGCCCTCATCATCCCCTTCAGCCACCAAAATAATACTTGACTTGTTCAGTTTACCTCTTTCAGCAAGCAGCAGTCTCAACTTTTCCAACTGACCCTTCACTTCAGGTATTAGAATACCTTCGGCTCCACATGCAATCCCGCTGCGCAACGCCACAAAACCTGCTTCTTTGCCCATTACTTCAACAAAAAAGATCCTGTTATGGGAACTCGCTGTATCCCTGATTTTATCAACAGCACTGATAACAGTATTTAATGCCGTATCATACCCTATTGTATAGTCTGTACCGTACAGATCATTATCAATAGTCCCCGGTATTCCAACAAAAGGAATATCATACTCTTTGGACATAATAGTTGCTCCTGTAAATGAGCCATCTCCTCCTATCACTATTACTGCGTCAATTTCATGGTTTCTTAATTGTTTATATGCCTTTTTTCGGCCCTCGGCAGTGAAGAAATCTTTGCAGCGTGCTGTCTGTAATATCGTACCGCCATATTGTATAATCCCCCTTACTGATTGAGATTCGAGTTTAAATATATCACCATCAATCATACCCTGATAACCCCTGCGTATACCGAAAATTTCAAGGTTATTATGAATGCCGGCACGGGTTACTGAACGAATAGCAGCATTCATGCCAGGGGCATCGCCTCCTGATGTCAGTACTCCTATTCTTTTAATTTCTTCCATAATTATTGTTTTAATATAAAATACAAATATTCAATAAATTAAAGAAATGATGAAAGAAAAATTATAAAAAAATTTCAATATATCTGCACAAAATCAGTGTTTTTCCCATCAACTATACAGGATACGCACAATATCATCAAGGCAGCATATTTTAACCTGACAGCTTATTCTATTTATAAATTCTGTCTGTTATTGTCCTGAACCAGTCCATTTGCTCTTCCGGTGTCATATTGCTGTTGTCTAATTCAACTGCATCTTCTGCCTTTAATAGCGGACTCACTTTGCGACTAACATCCAGATCATCCCTTTCCTGTATATTTTTCTTTATTTCTTTAAAACTGACTTCCACTCCCTTTTCTTTTAATTCATCATATCTTCTTTTTGCCCTGACATCGACATCAGCAGTCATAAATATTTTTAACTCCGCATCCGGAAAAACAACTGTACCTATATCTCTTCCATCCATTACAATGCCTTTTTTCTCTCCCATCTCTCGCTGCAGTTTAAGTATCTTTACTCTTACTTCCCTGATTTTGCTAATTAAGCTGACAACTTCAGATACTTCAACGCTCCTTATATCCCTTTCAACATTCTTATTATTTAGGAATGTCTCACAGTTCTGTGTTTGTTTATTAAATCTGAATTCAATATTTATCAGTCCCAGTGCTTTTATTAATGCCTCATAATCCGTCTCGTTATTAATTATTATCCCGTTTCTGAGACAATACAGGGCTACTGCCCTGTACATGGCCCCACTGTCAACATATATATAATTAAGTTCGTGCGCAATAGCTTTGGCAAAGGTACTTTTACCACATGAAGAATATCCATCAACGGCAATAATTATTTTTTTATTGCTGCCTTTTAGCATCACCAGTTATAACTTTTTATAAAATTCTGACAAATTCATATTTATTGAAAAATAATTAGGAGCTCCTGCCTGGTGGAAAGTCGCCCGTGCATAACTTAAATGAAATTTATATATTTTAATACCCACGCCCCACGAAAACCCAACGGTGCCGATTTTTGAATCTATTTTCAGTTCCTGCCGCCTGCGATAATTGTACCCGAACCGGAGTACAAAGTTTTCTGTTATATTTAACTCTGTACCTAATATTACATGACGCATAGCCTTATCCAGGAATATATTCAGCTTATCATCCTTTATTGTCTCACCAGTAAAGGGATCAATTTCACTCTTTTTATCCTCTTCGGTTTTATAAGTTAAATCAAGTTTTTCCAGATGCTCAGCTACAAAATAAAAAGTGAAAGGAGCATGTTTTAACTTTTTTGATATACCAAGTTGAATTTCAAAAGGCAAAGGCTCACGCTCTCCATTAGGATAATATGTAGTAATTTGTATTCCAAGATTTTTTATAACAAATGAAGCAGTAAATAATTTTTCAGGATCATTGTACGTGATGCCTGCATCTATAGCTACAGCAAGCGAACTGTATGATTCGAGATTTGAATAAATGGGTTTTAAATTTACACCAACCGTAAAAAGACTGTCCAGGTGCCTTGAATAAATCAAATTAACCGCATAATCCGCTGCCCTGAACTCACCAGTCTTTACACCTATATCATCTGCTCCAATAAAATTGCCATAATTCAAATAATGTATCCCTACAGCAAAATTTCCAATGTTTTCATAAGATCTCGAATACGAAGCATACCCATAATTAATACCTGCAAAATAATCCACATAATTTAATACAAGATTATTATGCATATTTGATGTAAGCAGTGAAGGATTATGAAACGGGAGATTTAAATCGTCATCTGCAATAGCAACTGCCTTACCTCCCAGCGCAGCAACACGCGCAGAATTTGTGATTTCCAGAAATTGAAATGCTTTTCCCCCGGGTTGAGCAATGAGTCCGTTTGAAAACAGCAAACACTCACCAAAAAATAACAGCCATTTGAAAAATAAGGGTGCTGTCCCCCTTTTTAAAAATCCTGCCATCCGGCTATATATTTATGTTATATTAACGGACAAATATAATCTATATTACACACAATTTATAATAATATTAATGCCCGTATCGTTAAATCTCATGCCAATATATTAAATTCAGGAAAGTGTTATAAATATGTCAAAATAAATTTATTTCAATAATTCCAATATTTATAGTATATTGATATAGATAAGTTTTAGTAAAAAATTTATTATGGCACTTTCAAACGAAGTAAAAAAAGAAGATATATTATTTGTTGTAAACCCGGGAGCAGGAAAGGGGAATTATAAATACGCAATAAACCGCATTTACGAGCATGTTGATCAAAAAAAATATAATGTGCTTGTTGAAATAACAGAATATAAAGGTCATGCTTGCAAAATTGCAGAACAGTTCAAAGATAAGGGAATAAAAAAAATTGTTGCAGTTGGCGGAGATGGAACGATAAATGAAATAGGCGCGACAATAATAAATACCGATATATCATTGGGTATTATTCCCAGGGGCTCAGGAAACGGACTGGCCAGGTATTTATCAATACCTCTGAATGCCAGAAATGCACTGGACGTAATAAATAATCATGTTACAAAAACAATAGATGCTGCAAGGATAAATGATAAATACTTCTTTTGTACAGCAGGAGTCGGACTTGATGCCCGGGTAGGCATCATATTTAATAAGAGTAAAAAGCGCGGTTCCATGAACTACTTTAAAGCTACTATCTCTGAATTTCTGACTTATAAACCAAAAAAATATAAATTAAAAATTGATAATATTAGCAGAAAGGTTAAATCTTTGCTGATTACGTTCGCAAACGCCGGCCAATATGGGAATAATGTTTATATTTCCCCCGATGCTATAATTGATGACGGGCTTCTGGATTTATGTATTTTAAAACCCTTTCCTAAATCCATTATTTTACCAATCGGATTAAGGCTAATAAGTAAAACGCTGAATAAAACCAAATACCTGGAAGTTATAAAGTGCAAAGAAGTAATTTTAAAAAGAAAAAAGAATATTAAATTTCATTACGACGGGGAACCTTATAAAGCAGGAAAAAAAATTAAAATAAAAATAGAACCTGCATCCCTGAAAGTTATGGTCCCCTGATACTAAAATTTCAACAGTTTATTCTGTTTATAATCTGGCCTGATCAGGAATAATAAGATTAACTCTTTAAAACTAAATTTTGAATTTTTATAAAAATTCCGTAATTTAATTCTATTATAATAGTTTGTATTATAATCATAATTAACATATTTTAAGAAATATTTTACAACAATTTCATAATTTTTGTGTTTAATTTATGACGGCAATTAATGTGAATTTTTAAACCAGCTGGAAATATGAGGCAGTTAAAGATAACAAAGTCAATTACGAACAGAAATAGTGATTCTCTTGAAAAATATTTGCATGATATTGGTAAAGAGGAATTGATAACTCCTGAAGAAGAAGTTGAATTAGCTAAACGTATTAAAAGAGGTGATCAGGAAGCACTTGAGAAATTGACCAAGGCAAACTTAAGATTTGTTGTTTCCGTAGCCAAACAATATCAGCACCAGGGATTAAGCTTACCTGACTTAATAAATGAAGGGAACCTGGGTTTAATAAAAGCAGCAAAAAAGTTTGATGAGACAAAAGGGTTCAAGTTTATTTCTTATGCCGTATGGTGGATACGGCAGTGCATCTTGCAGGCCCTGGCAGAACAATCGAGGATTGTGCGCTTGCCTTTAAATAAAATAGGTGCTTTAAATAAGATTAATAAAGCTTTCTCTCAATTGGAACAGGCACATGAGAGGGAACCTTCGCCGGATGAGGTAGCAAATACCCTGGACCTGCCCGAGGATAAAGTTGCAAGCACCCTTGAATTATCCGGTCGTCATTTATCTGTAGATGCTCCTTTCCAGGACGGAGAAGAAAACAGCTTGCTGGATGTTCTCCAAAATCATGATTCCCCCGACACTGATGGGAACCTCATGAATGAATCCTTAAGCCAGGAAATTGAAAGAACACTGAATACACTGCCTGAAAAAGAAAGCAATGTTATAAGATCATTCTATGGAATTGGCAAAAAACAGATGTCGCTTGAAGAAATAGGTGAATCAATAGGAATATCCAGGGAAAGAACAAGGCAAATAAAAGAAAAAGCAATAAAGCACCTGAGGCAGAAAACAAAGAACAGGCTGCTAAAAGCTTACCTGGGATAACTTCACAACATAGCCCCTCTACACCGGAGGGGTTTTTTTATTACCTGAATTAAACCTTTAGCGAATACTGACATCTAATAAAGCAAAACAAAGAAATGAATTGAAATATAAGTTTAACTTAAATTAGAAGTCATGAAAACAAAAAGATTAATTTCAGGTTTGATCGGGATGATCGCAATTACAGCTTTCCTGCTTATTTCGTGTGAAAAAGAAAACACAAGTACAATAAACGATGAAGTTATCCAGGTGTCCGAGGATGATGCACTGGCAACTACCATATTTGATGATGTCTATGAAGATGCTGAAAATGCATTAACCAGCCTGCAGCTAAAATCCACAGATGCCATGATTTGCAGAAGCGTCGATTATGAATGGCAAAATGACACTCTTATCGTAACTATTACATATGATGGAGACTGTCTGTATGAATTTAATAATAATCCGCACTGGAAATCCGGTAAGATAATAATAAAAAGGACCGGGGGAAGGTATTATGAAGCAGGTTCAACAAGAATCATAACATTTGAGGATTATTACGTTGACAGTGTCAAAATCGAAGGTACCAAAACAATTCTCAGTCAGGGTTACAATGAGGACAGCACATCCATTACATTTGATATAACTCTCGGTGGAGGAAAACTTACTTTTCCTGACGGTACATTCATGACCCGCGATGCACAAACAACCCGCGTAATGTATCTTAATGAAAACGGTTTTGTTGACCATTACCTGGTAAATGGTACTGCTACAGGAATAAATATTCTCGGGGAAGCATATACAAGGACTTTAACTGATCTGTGGATTGAACCCGGATGCCCCTTTATCCTCAGCGGTACGGTTATTATCGAGATAGAAGGTCAGGATCCGATAACTTTGGATTACGGAGATGGCACATGTGATGCTCTGGCAGCAGTCACCAGAAACGGGGAAACAAAGAATATTCATCTTAGACTTAGATGGCAGAGAAGAATCAGGGTATCAGGGAAATAATTATAATAAAAAGTATTAAATGAAGAGGATACTGTGCACATAGTATCCTCTTATTAATTTTGATTTTTTATAGTATAAATAAAAGTCCTGATTTTTTCTTCGAGGTTAAGTTCCGGATTTTCCAGTGCCCTGATAAAAGCACTGCCAATTATCGCTCCGTTTCCATATTCACATGCCCTTCTGAAAGTTTTATTATTTGATATCCCGAATCCTATCAGTCTCGGATTTTTTAAATCCAGGCTGTCGATGCGCTTAAAATACTCTATCTGCCTGCTTTCTATATTTTCCTTCACACCAGTGGTTGATGAGCTTGATACTATATATATAAAGCCATTACTTATCCTGTCAATTTCCCTTACTCTTTCATCACTTGTCTCGGGGGCAACTAAGAATACAATTGACAATTTATGCTTTTCAAACAACTCTTTGTATTGTTCCAGATAAACATACAATGGCAAATCAGGTAATATCAGTCCGTCAATTCCCGTTTTTTCAGACATAATACAAAACTCCTCAATGCCGTATTGCAAGACAGGATTAAGGTATCCCATCAGCAGAAGAGGTATGTCTGTCTCCTTTCTGATATCTGCCAGTTGCCTGAACAATAATTTCAAATTCATGCCATTTTTCAGGGCTATATCATTACTTTTCTGAATTACGGGTCCGTCTGCCAGGGGATCAGAAAATGGCATGCCTATTTCAATTATATCAGCCCCGTTATCTGCCAGAGACCTTATTATTGTCCCGGTGTCATTTAAATCTGGATAGCCTGCTGTAAAATATACCGATAGAATATTTTGAGCCTTATTGTCAAATAATTTTTTTAGCCTGTTCATTCTGTTTGTATTTTAAATGTATTATTTATCACCCATATGTTTAATGTAAGTATCAAGATCTTTATCTCCCCTGCCTGAAAGGCAGACTGCAACTATATTATACGGACTGAATTTAATGCTCTTCAGTATTGCGAGGGCATGTGCTGTTTCAAGTGCCGGTATAATTCCCTCCATCCTTGCAAGCTGATATGCGGCTTCCAAAGCTTCTTTATCTGTTGCATGCCTGAAAATTGCCCTTCCTGTTTTATTGAGGTGTGAATGTATGGGACCTATACCCGGATAATCAAGTCCGGCAGATATTGAATATGGTTCCGTTATCTGGCCGTCTTCATTTTGCATGACCATACTTCTGCTTCCATGCAGAATGCCGGGCCTGCCAAGCACCATGGTAGCCGCACTGTATCCTGAGTCAATACCTTTGCCACTGGCTTCAACGGCTATTAATTTCACTTTCTCATTATTTAGAAAATGATAATATGCCCCTGCAGCGTTACTGCCCCCTCCGACACAAGCAATTATGTAATCAGGATAATCTCTCCCCGTTTTTTCTTTTAACTGCCACATCATTTCCTCACTAATAACTGACTGCAGGCGTGTTACCATATCAGGATAGGGATGCGGGCCGACAACAGAACCTATAATATAGTGTGTATCAACAGGATTGTTTATCCAGTCTCTTATAGCTTCATTAGTAGCATCTTTAAGTGTCTGGTTCCCGCTATAAACCGGCACAACCTCGGCACCAAGCATTTTCATACGTAAAACATTAGGAGCCTGCCTTTCAACATCGAGCTTGCCCATATAAACTATACATTTGAGATTCATTAAGGCACATACAGTGGCTGTGGCAACGCCGTGCTGCCCTGCCCCGGTTTCTGCTATAATTCTTGTCTTTCCCAGCCTTCTGGCAATCAACACCTGTCCGATTGTATTATTTATCTTATGTGCGCCGGTATGAGCCAGATCCTCCCTTTTAAGATAGATATTTGTTTTATAGCAACCGGATAATCCTCCAGCAAAATAAAGTGGTGTCGGCCTGCCAGCATAATCTTTAAGTAACTGCCTGAACTCTTTCTGGAATGACGGATCATTAATAAACTTCAGGTAATTGAGCCTTAATTCCTCAATATTTTTATACATCATTTCAGGAATATAGGCCCCGCCAAATTCACCATAAAAGCCTCTTTCGTCAACATCAAATTTCATAACACATTAAGATTTAAATTCTTTAATAAATTTTTTAATTTTTGATATGTCTTTTATTCCCGGTTCCTTTTCAAATCTGCTGTTTATATCAACCGCATGAATATTCAGATAGTTAAGCTGTTTAATCAATCCGGCATCCGCATCGCCAATACCCCCGCTAAGGAAAACAGGCTTTTCATTATCATATTTTTTAAGTATATCCCAGTTAAATTTCTTACTGCTACCTCCAAAAGTGCTGCATTTTGTGTCAAAGAGAAAATATTTGCAATAAGGTTTGAAAGGATTTATAGTGTCAAAATTGAATTCATCATCGACATGAAATACTTTAATTACTGAAATCCCGGCATTAAAAAGTTCCGTGCATAGCGTTACAGGTTCACTTCCATGAAGCTGTATTAATTTTAGTCCGAATAGTTCTGATTTTTCCAGAATATAATCTTTGCCGGCATTCACAAAAACACCCACTTTACATATACTTTCAGGCATATAATCCAGTATTCCCGGACTGAAATCCTCTCCAATGAATCTCTTTGATTCGCGATAAAAAATAAATCCCATATAATCGGGATGAACTTTAACCAGCTCCCGGATGTTCGATTCTTCCCTCATCCCGCAAACTTTGATATTTATAGTCTTGCTGTCCATTCTTATAATTCATTTACAAAATCCTCAAATGACTTTGCCGGATCATCATCCTTCATAAATCTCTCCCCTATTAAAAAGCCATTATATCCGTGATCTCTCAACTTCCTTATATCTTCGGGTGAAGATATGCCGCTTTCGGATACCTTAATAAATTCTGAAGGGATTTTTTCTGACAGCTCAAATGAAGTGGTAATATCAACTGAAAAATCTTTCAGGTTCCTGTTATTTACTCCGATTATGTTAACATATTCACTCACAAAATCAAGTTCCTTTTCTTCATGGATTTCCAGCAGCACCTGCATGTTTAATGAAATTGCAAGTCTCGCCAGTTCCCTGGCATGTTTGATATTTAAAATAGCAGCAATTAGCAGAATAGCGTCTGCTCCGATTGATTTAGCTTCAACTACATGGTATTCATCAATAGTAAAATCTTTTCTTAATATTGGTAATGAATTTAATTCCCTGGCTTTAATCAAATCATTATTATTTCCTCCGAAATATTTATTATCAGTCAGGATGGATAATCCCGATGCGCCTGCACGTGCATACCCTGCTGTGACATCTTCAATCCTTGCTTTTTCATTTATTATTCCTGAAGAAGGTGACTTTCTTTTGTACTCTGTGATAATTCCTGATTTACTTTCATCAAGCAAGGAATCAGTCAGCAACAGGGATACTCTTTTGAAATATTTACTCTTCTCAAGCTCTCTGAAATCATTCAGGAGCTTGTCACCTTCTACTTCTTTTCTCTTATATGCTGCAATTTCTTCCAGTATTGTCATGGCTGCAATTCAATTAATTTTTTTAGCGCCCCGAGTGCCTTTTTGCCGAGTAAAGATTCCTGTGCCTGCTCAACACATTCTTCGATCGGTTTTTCCCCATAAATACATTTAAGTCCCAGCGCAGCATTGGCAATAACAACACTATTATGTGCCTGAGTGCCATTGGCATTTATTATATTATTGAATATTTCGGCTGCCTCCCGGGCAGTATTTCCTCCAAAAAGATCATCATGAGTTACCCTTTTTAAATTCAAATCCTCCGGAGATAATATTTCATCGGAATCATTTGAAACAACCCTGAAGTTACCCGTTAACGAAATCTCATCATAGCCATTAAGGCAGTATACAATACAATAACTTATGTCCGTATCCTTATAAACATCATTATATAAATTCATTACCTCCTCGCTGAAGACCCCGATAAGCTGATTTTTTGGACGGCATGGGTTTACCATCGGGCCAAGGATATTAAAAAATGTCTTTACCTTAAGGCTTTTTCTTACAGGTGCAACACTTTTCATAGCAGGATGAAACAAGGGAGCATGCAAATAACATATATTTGCCTTTTCAATTTCATCCCTTATTTTATTTTCGTCGTTGCTGAATTTATAGCCATAATACTCGAGAATGTTTGAAGAGCCGCTTGCTGATGAGACAGCATAGTTACCATGCTTGACGACTTTTATACCTGCTCCCGCCAGCACAAAAGCAGTCAGAGTTGATATATTAAATGTATTCTTTTCATCTCCTCCTGTTCCACACACATCAATTGTCTCATGATCCGGTAAACTGACCGGGATACAAAGTTCAAGCAGCGCATCCCTGAATCCTGCCAGTTCATGGGGTGTTATCTTTCTCATTAAATATACAGTAAGAAACGAAGCGATTTCAGGTTCCGAATATTGCCCCTTGCCAATCCCAATAAGGATCTCTTTAGCTTCCTGCCTGCCAAGAGTTTTATGATCAAACAGATAATTTAGTGTTTCTTTCATTAATTTAAATTTTAGTTTTTTAAGTAATATAACAATTCAAATTTGACAGATACCTTTATGATTACAGGTTAAGCCAGTTTTCAATAATTTTGAGTCCGTGTTCAGTCAGTACAGATTCAGGATGGTACTGTACGCCTTTAAGATCGTATTCTTTATGGCTTATTCCCATTATTAATCCCTGCTCATCTTCACAGGTAACAGTAAAGCACGCCGGGAAATTATCCCTTGAAAGGACCCAGGAGTGGTATCTTCCCACTTCCAATCTATCCGGCAAATCAGTATATAAGGGATCTCCCGGAGTTAAAACCGATATAATACTTGACACTCCGTGATATACCTTATCAAGATTTATCAGTCCCGCCCCAAAAGCCTGTCCGACTGCCTGGTGGCCAAGGCACACTACCAGAATGATTTTCGTTGTTGCATACTTCTTTATTTAATCAATACATATACCTGCCTCAACAGGAATTCCGGGTCCCGGTGATAAAAGAATCTTATCATACCTGCCAATATTGTCAAGTGTAATTTCATCATTTCTGTATACATCGACCGGTTCTCCGGTCAGCTTTTCAATATAATGTACCAGGTTATATGTAAAAGAATCATAATTATCTATTACCAGTATTTTTCTCATTATCTTTTTTTATTATCAGTTTATACTTTCGGCCATAAGAATAGCCTTTTTTAAGGCTCCCAGCTTATTATTAACCTCCTGAAGTTCATTTTCCTCGCGGGACTCGGAAACTATACCTGCTCCCGCCTGATAGAATAATGTATTTTTCTTACATAAGAAGGTCCTGATCATAATAGCATGGTTCAGATTTCCTTTAAAGTCCATAAATCCGATTGCCCCTCCATAATAACCGCGGTTCTGGTTTTCATACCTGTCAATTAATTCCATTGCCTTGTATTTTGGGGCCCCTGAGAGAGTCCCTGCAGGAAATGTTGCAGTCATCATATCTATGGAATTCGAATTCTTATTCAATATACCCGACACGGTGGAAACCATGTGCAACACATGGGAGTAATATTGAATTTCCCGGTAATTTTCAACTTTCACGCCGGCAGCATGCCTGCTTAAATCATTCCTGGCCAAATCAACGAGCATAACATGTTCGGCATTCTCTTTGGCATCATTTGCCAGTTTATGTGCCAGTAGTTTATCTTTTTCATCATCACCTGTTCTCTTAAATGTCCCTGCTATAGGATTTATATATGCTTTCCCGTTCTGGATTTTCAGCTGTGCCTCAGGTGATGACCCAAAAATCTTATAATCTCCATAATCAAAATAAAACAGGTAGGGAGAAGGATTTATTGAGCGCAGTGCCCTGTACACGCTGAAGTCGTTACCTGAAAATCTCTGTGAAAATTGCCTTGACATTACTATCTGGAACACATCACCGCGGTAACAGTGTTTCTTGCCATTTGTAACCATATTCATATATTCATCATCGGTAAGATTTGATACTTCTTTTTCTTCGGGCATGAATTTGCCGGAAGTAATTATCCCTCCGTATAACAGAGACTCTATTTTATCAATCTGGCTTTTTTGTTCATCTAATTGGTTTTCAATTATATGTAATATATTCTTAAAATGGTTTATTGAAATAATATATTTATAAAAGCTATATCTGACATCAGGAATTTTATATTCATCATTGACCGGGGCTTTAAGTTTTAATGTTTCAAAGTACTGTACAGCATCATATGAGGTATACCCGAATAATCCGTTAACAGGCACTTCTTTGCCTCCCTCTGCCTGCTCAAAAGCACATAAAAACTCATTAAAATATTTATTAAATGACTGTATATTTTTTAATTCAGCTGATACCTGTGAGCCATCAGGATAATTTTGTATGGCTTTACCATTGTCAACAATGAAGCTTGCGACAGGATTTATACAAATGAAGGAATAACTGTTTTCATTACCGCGATAATCAGAACTTTCCAGTAACAGTGAATTTGGATATACGTCACGCACCTTTAAATAAATACTTACCGGAGTAATTGTATCGGCAAGTATTTCCTTTACATTCGATTTTATCTTGTACCTGGTCATAAATATTAATATTAAGATTATAAATTAAAAGCGGCCTACCGTGAGAACGATAGGCCGCTTTATATCTTTATTATATACAATTAAGTGGTCATACTCACGGTTGACGCGAATTAAAATACCACCACCATATTGTATACATTACTTTATTCACTACTATAATTTTTTTGCAAATATAACAGTTTAAAATATATTACCAAATTATTATGCAACCTTCAGCTTTTTCATATTTACTTTTTCCAGTTTTTCCTCTGCATATTTTTGTGTAACCACTATTTTGTTTGTATTTGTTGAAGGCAGTTCAAACATAGCATCAATCATAATATGCTCACATATAGCACGCAGTCCCCGTGCTCCTAATTTAAATTCTATAGCCTTCCTGACAATATAATTCAGCACTTCTTCCTCAAAAGACAGGTCTATTCTGTCTATTTCGAACAGTTTTATATATTGTTTAATAATTGAATTCTTTGGCTCTGTTAAAATTCTTCTCAAAGCTGCAGTATCAAGAGGGTGTAAATAACTTAAAACAGGAAGCCTTCCTATAATCTCAGGTATTAATCCGAAAGATTTCAAATCCTGGGGTGCAATATATTGCAACAGGTTGTCTTTTTCTATCCTGTCTGTGTTACGGCTTGCATTATATCCGACTATCTTTGTATTCAACCGTTGTCCTATCTTCTTTTCAATTCCATCAAATGCTCCTCCGCAAATGAATAATATATTCTTTGTATTAACAGGAATCATTTTCTGATCGGGGTGTTTTCTCCCTCCCTGGGGAGGAACATTGACTACTGAGCCTTCCAGTAATTTAAGCAACCCCTGTTGTACTCCTTCTCCCGAAACATCCCTGGTAATTGAAGGATTATCACTCTTCCTGGCAATTTTATCTATCTCATCAATAAATACAATACCTTTTTCTGCAGCTTCAACATTATAATCTGCTACCTGAAGCAATCTTGTAAGGATACTTTCAATATCTTCACCCACATATCCCGCTTCAGTGAGGACTGTAGCGTCAACAATTGTGAACGGGACATGAAGCATTTTTGCTATGGTCCGTGCCAGCAGTGTCTTACCTGTGCCAGTCTCTCCAACGAGTATTATATTGGATTTTTCTATCTCTACATCGTCAGTTTCCTTCTGATTTGATTGCATCAGCCTCTTATAATGATTATATACAGCGACTGATATAAATTTCTTGGCTTCCTCCTGTCCGATGACATATAGATCAAGAAATTTCTTTATTTCGGCAGGTTTTAATAACTTGATTGAGTTGACATCAAACTCATTATTTTTTTTAAGCTCTTCCTGAACGATATCATGTGCCTGTTCAATACAGCTATCGCAAATATGCCCCGAGATGCCAGCTATAAGCAGGTTAGTATCTCTCTTTTCCCTGCCGCAGAAAGAACATTTATCCATCACTAAATATTATTAATACTAATTCTATAACCTACTGAACAAAAGTATACAGAGCTGCAAAATTAACAATTGTTATTAAAAAAGTCCTGATTCTAACTAATTAATATATAACAATCATTTATTTTTTCTTAACACTTCTGACAAGAATATCATCAATCATGCCATATTTTAATGCTTCACTAGCTGTCATCCAGTAATCTCTGTCAGCATCTTTCTCTACTTTCTTTACCGGATTGCCGGAATGTTCAGCAATGATATTATACAGTTCATTACGCAATTTAAGTATTTCCCTTGCGGTTATTTCTATATCCGAAGCGGGACCTTGTGCACCGCCCATAGGCTGGTGGATCATTATACGCGAGTGTTTTAATGCAGATCTCTTGCCTTTGGTCCCCGCGCATAACAGAACAGCGCCCATAGATGCCGCCATTCCTGTACATATAGTAGCCACATCACAACTTATGTATTGCATTGTATCATAAATTCCCAGTCCGGCATGGACTGCTCCTCCCGGCGTATTAAAATAAATCTGTATATCTTTCCCGGAGTCCGAAGAATCAAGATAAAGCAACTGTGCTTCAATTATATTTGCCACATAATCATCTATCGGCAATCCCAAAAAAATTATTCTATCCATCATCAACCTGGAAAATACATCCATTTGTGCAATGTTAAGCTGACGTTCCTCAATTATTGTAGGAGAAATATAATTATTGTATATGGATGTATACGTGTCAAGAGTTAAGCTATTCATGCCTAAATGCTTTGTTGCATATTTCCTGAAATCTTTGTTTGTTTCCATAATTTTATTTTAAATAATATTATTTAGTTAGCTCCTATTTTTCAAGTATTTTGTTAAATTTCTCTAATGATACCAATTTATTTTCAATTTTTGCTGTATTTCTTACAAACTCTATTACTTTATCCTCATATTTCCTTTCAATAAATTGCTTCTTTTCACTGTCTTTTTTCAGCAATTCATTCGCATATTTATTCAGATCTTCTTCTGAAACATTGGTTATTCCATAATATTGGATAAACTGTGCTCTAGCATATTGTTTAACGTATTGAAGTATTTCTTCTTCCAATACTTTGATATTATTCTCTTTAATAACTTCATTTTTAATCAACTGCCATTTAAGGTCTTCAGTGAAATGGTCAAAATCCTTGTTGATCTGTTCCTCGGTATACTTATCCTTATTTATTGCCAGCAACCACCTTTTAAGAAACTCTTCAGGCAGATCTTTTTTGAATTTATTTAGGCAGGCATTCCTTATATCCAGTCTGAATTTATATTCAGAGTCTCTATTCAGGTTTGCTTTAATGTCTTCATCCAGTTTCTTTTCAAACTCATCTTCTGATTTTATATTGTCCTTTCCGTAAATTCTGTCAAAAAACTCCTGATTGACTTCAGCCTTTTCAAACTTTGAGATACTCTTTATAATTAACCTGAATTCCCCTTTCATTAAATCAACTGTTTCTTTACTGACTTTAAGCAATGCTGCCAGATCAACACTGTTTGGGAATGCTTTCTTTAAATCAATTGTCAATGTATCATTTATTACCCTGCCCAGTAAACTTGTTTTAATATTCTCATCTTTAATTAATTCTAACGAAATTGATACATCCCCTGCTTTTATGCCGTTTTCAACAATATTACCGTCACTGTCTGCCTGCATTATATCAGCTTTAATTATTGACTTTTCTTCTGTTATTTCAATATTTTTCAGGGAACCAAGGCGTGATTGATAGTTTTCAATATACTTTGTTCTTATTTGATCATCAATTTTGATGGTGTAAAATGGAATTTTGTCTTTTGCTGAAACGCTTATATCCAGTTCAGGAGCCAGTCCTATATCGAATGCAAAGTTAAATTCCGATTGATTATCCCAGTCTATCTGAATCTGCTCCCGTTCATTTGGCAGTGGCTCTCCCAGAATATTCACCTTTTCGTCAATCAAATATTTCGTAATAGACTCTGAAAGAATTTTATTTATCTCTTCAACAAGAACAGGCCTCCTGTACATCTTGCTTATTAATCCAAAAGGCACCTTGCCAGGTCTGAATCCGTCAATTCTGGCCTTTCTTCGATAGTCTCCCAGCACATTATGTACTCTTTCTTCATAATCTTCTTTCCCAATCTTTATTCTTAGAACAGCATTAAGATCATCCTTATTCTCTCTGGTAATATTCATAGAAAAAACTCAATTTATAATTTATATTCCTGCTTACTAAAATGACCACGTATTTTCAACATTAATATCCTGATTTATAAATGACAGTATTATATAAAAATATTGTACATATATTCCGCCGGATATACAGTCTGTTTAAAAAACCGCTCTATATGCCTCATATTTACCGGTACTCAAGCGGTTTCCCGAAAAGTGCGGATGAAGGGACTCGAACCCCCACGCCCGAAGGCACTAGATCCTAAGTCTAGCGCGGCTACCAATTACGCCACATCCGCATAATTTCAGGATGCAAATTTATCATTTTTTTCCAAATATTATGATTCTTTGAATTAAACAATTCCGGTTATCAATGCAGGCTGTCAGCTATTCCAAGGCTGACCCCGGGGATTACCTTAATTCAAAATTCTTGCCCAGGTAAACCCGTCTGACCTGTTCATCCTGTGCAAGTTCTTCAGATGTGCCTGATTTTAATATTTCTCCTTCAAAAAGCAAATACGCCCTGTCTGTTATTGAAAGCGTTTCATGTACATTATGGTCAGTAATTAGGATGCCTATATTCTTAGTTTTCAGTTTTGCTACAATCTCCTGAATATCTTCAACAGCAATTGGATCTACCCCGGCAAAAGGTTCATCCAGCAGAATAAATTTCGGATTTAAAGCAAGGGCCCTGGCAATTTCTGTTCTCCTTCTTTCTCCCCCTGATAGTTGAATACCAAGATTTTTCCTGATTTTATTAAGGCCAAATTCATTTAATAACGATTCCGTTCTGTATTTCTGCTCTTCTTTTGATAAATCTGTCATTTCAAGTATCGCTCTCATATTATCCTCAACAGTGAGCCTTCTGAAAACTGAAGCTTCCTGTGATAGATAACCTATACCTTTCCTAGCCCTTTTGTATACCGGTTCATTTGTAATATCTTCATTATCAAGATATATCTTTCCTTCATTAGGTGGAATAAGTCCGACTATCATATAAAAGGATGTTGTTTTACCTGCTCCATTCGGACCTAGTAATCCGACAATTTCTCCCTGTTCAACATCAAAAGAGACATATTTAACAACAGCCCTGGATCTGTATCTTTTCACTAAATTTTCAGTACGTAGTTTCATTTTTATATCAGTAAATTAATTAACCAGCGAGCTTCTCTTCCTGTTTTCTGTGAATTCTTTTCGATATTGATATACTTAATTCATACAATGCAATTAACGGGAAAGATACTAAAATCTGACTAAACACATCAGGGGGAGTGATAATTGCCGCAACGGCAAGGATAACAATTATCGAATGTCTCCTGTATTTCTTGAGAAAAGCAGGTGTAATTATACCGATTTTGCTCAGGAAATAAATAATAACAGGCAGTTCAAAAAGGACTCCGCTCGCTAGCACAACGGTTGCTATTATAGATATATAAGACGTAAGATTAATTTCATTGACTACTTTATTACTTACATGGTAATTCTCTAAAAAATTAACTGATAAAGGAGATATTACATAATATCCGAAAAGCACCCCCATAATGAATAGCAAAGAGCTGTAAAATACGGCTCCCCTGCTTGTTCTTCTTTCATTTTCATGTAAGGCCGGGTTTATAAATCTCCAGAACTCATAAAATATATATGGAAATGCTATAACAAGACCTCCGATAAGAGATATCTTTATGTGCGTCATAAACTGACCAGTCATTTGAATATTCTGTAACTGGGTCGGATTTGAATTTATACACAACCGCTCACTATTTACTATTTTGCCGAGCTTGCAGAGCAGCCTGTTGGTCAGAAAATCCGGTGTTCTCGGTCCGAATATTATTCTGTCAAATACAATATCTTTAAAAATAAAAGTTACTATTGCTGCAACCATAACAGCTACAATTGAACGTATAAAATGCCACCTCAATTCCTCTAAATGTTCAAGAAAAGTCATCTCACCCTTGTTTTGCTCTGCCATTTACATATATGTTATTAAGGAAATTTAACAAAACAGAATATAGTAAAATTGAAAAAAAAATCATAAATTTAATATTACAAATGTATTGATAATTCTTAATTATTAAGATTGAAAGGTACTTTTATGTCTATTATTATACATATATTCATTAATAAAACATTTATTAATAATCAGCGTATAAAGGATGCAATTCCTTGGAAAAGACAGGATATCATTCCTTATAATAATATAAATTGACTTGAACTAAAAACCGCATGAAATAATCAAAGAAATAATTTTAGGTGGATATGAGTGTTGGAACAGAAATTTCATTATCTGAAGTCCTCAAGAGGTATTTTGGATTTACGAGATTTAAGGGAAATCAGGAGCTTATAATTAGAAATGTCCTGGCAGGTAAAGATACATTTGTATTGATGCCCACTGGCGGTGGTAAATCATTGTGTTACCAGCTGCCTTCACTATTGATGGATGGTACTGCAATAGTCATTTCACCGCTTATTGCCTTAATGAAAAATCAGGTAGATTCAATGCGCAGTTTTAGCGAAGAAGATGGAATAGCCCATTTTTTAAATTCTTCTTTAACAAAGCCCCAGATTGAAAAAGTAAAGCAAGATGTCCTTAGCCAGAAAACAAGACTTTTATATGTTGCCCCGGAATCTTTAACCAAAGAGGAGAATATTAACTTTCTTAAGAATGTCAGTATTTCCTTTTATGCGATTGATGAAGCCCATTGCATTTCAGAATGGGGACATGACTTCCGTCCTGAATACAGAAGAATCAGGCCTATTATAAATAAAATTGGTCCTGCCCCGTTAATAGCGCTTACTGCCACTGCTACACCAAAAGTACAGCACGATATCCAAAAAAATCTTTGTATGCTGGACGCCAGCATATTTAAATCATCTTTCAGAAGGCCCAATCTGTATTATGAAATCCGGCCCAAGAAGAATGTAGCTAAAGAGATAATAAAGTACATAAAAAATAACCATGGGAAATCCGGTATTATTTATTGCCTGAGCAGAAAAAAAGTGGAAGAACTGACCGAAACACTGAAGGTTAACGGCATTAAAGCATTACCTTATCATGCAGGAATGGATTCGGTTACAAGAACTGAAAACCAGGACAAGTTTCTGATGGAAGATGCAGATGTAATTGTCGCAACAATAGCTTTTGGTATGGGCATAGATAAGCCTGATGTCCGCTTCGTTATACACTATGATATACCGAAAAGCCTTGAAGGTTACTACCAGGAAACAGGACGGGCAGGCAGGGATGGTGGTGAAGGTAAATGTATCGCCTTTTACAGCTACAAGGATATCCAAAAACTTGAAAAATTCATGCAGGGTAAACCGGTTGCTGAACAGGAAATTGGCAAGCAATTATTGCTGGAAACTGTTTCCTATGCCGAATCCTCCCTGTGCAGAGTGAAGCAGCTGCTGAGTTACTTTGGTGAAGAAATGAAAGTGAACTGCAATAATTGTGATAATTGCCTGCATCCCAAAAAGCAGTTTGAAGGACAGGACTATATTATTAAAGTATTAAATGTTATAATTGCTGTAAAGGAAAAATTTAAGGCCGATCATGTTGCCAACATACTGTCAGGTATAAAGAATAATGCCATCAGATCATATAAGCATCACAAAATTGAGCTTTTCGGCATTGGTAATGAAAAAAACACCAGGTTTTGGGGCGCCGTCATTCGCCAGGCACTTGTAGCGAGGCTTATTGAAAAAGAAATTGAAAATTACGGATTACTGAAGCTTACAGACAAAGGGCATGAATTTATTAAAAATCCTTCACCATTCATGTTATCCGAAGATCATGAATATGCAGACAGTGATGATGATGATGATATTATTACTCCTGCTATGAAAAGCGCGACTGTTGATGATGAGCTGTTAAGTATTCTGAAAGACCTGAGAAAAAAAACATCCAGAACACTGAAATTGCCCCCTTTTGTAATATTTCAGGATCCTTCCCTCGATGATATGGCTATTCAGTATCCTGTAAACATTGAAGAATTGCAGAATATCACAGGCGTAGGAATAGGAAAGGCAAAAAAATACGGAAAAGAATTCGTTGAACTAATTAAAAAATATGTAGAGGAGAAAGAGATTATCCGTCCTCAGGACATGATAGTAAAATCCGTAGTAAATAAATCCGGACTTAAAGTATATATTATTCAAAGTATTGACAGAAAGATATCTCTTGAAGATATTGCAGAAGCAAAAAATTTAGATATGAACGGCCTGCTGGATGAAATCGAATCGATAGTAAATTCAGGGACAAAGCTAAACATTGACTACTTCATTGATTATGTAATCGATAAAGAGCATCAGCAGGAAATATTTGATTACTTCAGAGACTTAGCGGAAACCGAATCATTAGAGGATGCACTTCAGGAACTTGGAGAAGACGAATTTACTGAAGAAGATATCAGACTGATGCGAATAAAGTTTATTTCAGAAATGGGAAACTAAAGCGTACATATTTTCTGTTCTTCCATTTATAGCCGGCAATATTACCCAGTATTCCAGTAAATGAAATATATAGGGGATAAATAATCTGAAAAATAATCAAATAGTTTAACAGGTTTCTTTTGTTGAAAAATTTAAGAATGCTGTTAAGAATAGCAAAATCTGCTATAGTCTTACCGGTTAGCAATGCGGGATACACCAAAAAGTGGTTACCGGTGAACATTAAAATCATTGAAATAAGCATAGACACATTTAAAGCAAACACTACTATTGATGTATATATGATATCGTAATCTTTATAATATTTTGCTTTTGATGCCCATCTTATTCTTTGCCCGATAAAATCACGAAAACAGCACTGTGGTTTTGTATATACTATGGCATCTCTTGATTTTAACAGTTTGATCCCATGCTGATAACTTTTTTTAACTTTAAGCATGAACAATGTATCATCTCCCGACACAGAAGTATCACTCAAAGGATCCCTGAATTTATAATACAGTTCTTTTTCATAGATAAGATTTGCCCCGTTACAATAAACAGGCCGTGACATACCTGCGGCCCCGGCTCCTGAGCCTATAAGACTTAAAAATTCAAGTTGCTGGAATTTTTTAAAAAAAGAAGCCTCGGGCAAAATATCCACTAACCCGATGATCATTTTAGGTTTATCATTAATAAGATAAAACGAAGTGACTGCAGAAATCCAGTTTCTGCCAGCCCTGCAGTCAGCATCAGTAGTTATAATCAGTTTCCCTGCCGCATTTTCAATTCCTGCTTTAATAGCTGCCTTTTTGCCTGAAATATTAACCGGCAATTGTAAAAGCCTGAAATTACCAATATCCTTGCAATAGTTTTTAATTATCCCTGCAGTTGAATCTTCAGAATGATCATCTATTAAAAGTACTTCATATAATTCTTTGGGATAATTCTGGTTCGCCAGGTCCTTTATTAATCCCCCGATGTTGTTTTCCTCATTTCTAAAGGGAACAATAACGCTGACAGATACTTCCCGGGAATAACCATCTGGTGAAAACTCGGCAACCTTCTTCCATCCCGCCCGGTAACGAAATATTATGATAGAATATAATAAGAGTATTGTTAGCGCAGTTATCCAGAGTATGTACATATAAGAATATTAAAGGTAACCGGGAGTATGGACTAGCCTTTTACTGAAAGCCACCTGTCTATTTTTGAATATAACTCATTAATATTAACGGGCTTGGTCACAAAATCATCACAACCGGCATTCAAACACTTTTGCCTTTCTTCTGTTATGGCATTTGCAGTTTGAGCAATAATAGGAATGCGTTTATTAAACTTTTTTATTTCCTCAGTAGCTTCCAAACCGTTCATTTCAGGCATTTGTATATCCATTAGCACAAGGTCAATTTTTTTATTTTTCATACAAAGCTCAACAGCATGGCGCCCGTCAACAGCATGAAGTATTTCAGCTTTGGTCTGCTTTAGGAATCCTTCCAGAAATTTGTAACTAAACTTATCATCTTCAGCAATCAGAAATAATTTACCTTCCCATTTATAGTCCGTTCTCAGTTTTACCTTATGCTCTTCCTCAACTACCTTTTTAGTAGCCGTATAAGGAACTGTAAAATAGAATGTCGAACCTTTTCCTGCATCAGATTCCGCCCACATTCTTCCACCCAGCAAATCAACCAGCCCCCTGGATATCGCCAGTCCCAAGCCTGAACCTCCGTACTTCCTTGTAGGTGAATTATCTGCCTGAATGAATCTCTCAAAAATTACCTTTAACTTCCTGGGAGGAATACCAATTCCCGTATCTTTGACGTAAAACATTAACTTGTTTTTGCTGGCAAGCACATATCCAAATTCAATAAATCCATCATTAGTAAACTTAAATGAATTGCTGATAAGATTAGTTAATATCTGTCGTATGCGGTTAGGATCAGATTTTATATAACAATTATCATTATCGAAAGCCTTTTTTAATATCAATTTAACATTGGATTTCTCCTTTTTGAATTTGTTTAATT
>CAZOLY010000003.1:0-14425 GCA_964580815.1 uncultured Bacteroidales bacterium | reverse complement strand
CCTTTTTGAGACTTTCGGATAAGAAAGATGAATGTACCTGCATTAATAGTGAGTTTATAGAAAAGTCACTTTGCACGACTTTAATCTGTCCCGCTTCAATCTTTGCAAAATCAATTATATCATCAATAAGGCTTATCAACATCTTTCCGTTATTATTGATGATGTCAAGGTATTTCTTTCTGTCCACCATGCTCAGGTTATCGTCATTCAGCATTTCTGCAAAACCGAGTATGCCGTTCATAGGTGTTCTTATCTCGTGAGACATATTTGCCAAAAAAGCTGTCTTAAGCTTATCTGATTCCTCTGCCTTTTCCTTGGCCATAATAAGTTCGTATTCTAACTGGCTTCTGTGCAACGCTACCGATACCTGGTGCACAAACGTTTCAATAATATGCTTAAACTTAATAATGCTCTTATTTAGTGTAAGAATAGTAATATTGCCTAATAACTTATTATGCCTGGCTAATGTTATATTATATAGCTTATGCACCTTTATGGCCTCCTTAATATCCTCAAGCTTTTGCATTCTTTCTTCATCTAAATTTTTAACCAGGAGATCCTCTTTCAGTGTAATAACTGTACCCGCAATATTAATATTTGATATATCTTTACTTATTGAAAATACTATACCTTCGGGATTCCTGCCCAGGATACTTTTTATTTTATATTTATTGTCCCTTAATCCCGATACGTATTCAACGCAATACTTTTCGTCCTTTTCCCTGTATGATGTAACAATCACTATTGCATTTTCGAGGAAATTATATAACTTTTCAGAAATATATTTATAAATATCATCTTTTGAAGAGATCCCCAAAAGGTCTAGAGCAGAATTACTTAGAAATATTAAATTATCATGGTAAACTCTTTCCTTTAGTTCTCCCATCTTTCTTTCCGATATATCTCTCGAATTAACGATAATCCCGTTTATTGAGGGATTGTCAAGCTGATTGGAGAAAATACTCTCTACATAAATCCATTTCTTATTCTTGTGAAGACAACGATACTCCCTTTTTATTTGCTTGCGTGGATTCTTAAGCACTTCATTAAAGAATTCCTTAAAATATTCAATATCATCAGGGTGGACAATATTAAATATTGGCTTATTTAAAAGTTCTTTTATTGAAAAATCAAATATCTTGTTTCTTAATGCGCTTTCGAAGATTATTTTGCCCTTCTTGTCAAGTATGGATATGGCATCAGAAGAATTTTGCAATAATGCACGGAAGTGCTCTTCATTCTCTTTGATTGCGCCCTCCATTTTCTTACGATCAGTTATATCCCATGATATGCCGGTAATGCCGATTAATTTACCCTGCTCATTGAATATCGGCGTTTTAAATGTTTCAATCCATTGCTTGCCTTTTTGTGTACTCTTGACTTCTTCAACAAGCTGCCTTTTACCACTTTGCATAACCTCAATATCATTCTTATGGTACTTGTCTGCCAGCTCTTTAGAGTACAAATCATGATCAGTCTTTCCGATAATATCTGATGCATTTATATTATGATACAAAGCAAAAGACTCATTAACTGAAATGTACCTGCCTTCATTATCTTTCAGCCATGCTAAATGAGGAATATTGTCAAGTATAGCTTTTTGCTGCGTTTTGGTTTTTAGAATCGTTGACTCAAGTTCCCTTTGTTCAGTAATATCATTTATTACTGACACATAACGGTATACACTGCCTTTGTTATTAAACACCGGAAATCTTCTTGTCCATATCTTTTTTATTACTCCTTTAGCATCGATTATTTGATACTGCTGATTTATACCTGACTTATCTGTAAGTTCTTTCTTTCTGTATTGCATGTACTTTTCCTTATCATCAGGATGAATACAGTCTTCAAGCAGAGATGGATTTTTTATAAGCTCCTCAATTTTCCAGCCATAAATCCTCTCAAAAGCAGGATTGGCATAAAGAATATTACTCTTATCTGAAAGGACAAATACAACATTTGAATTCTCAGCCAGCTGTCTGAATCTCTCCTCACTTTCTTTTATCGCATATTCAGCTGTTTTCCTTTCAGTAATGTTTGTTGAAAAAACCGTTACGCCCGTAATATTCTTGTGTTTATCAATTATGGGATTAATAAAATTTTCAAAATATACTTTTACTCTGTTTTTATTATAAATGAATTCCTGTATCAGCTGTTCTCCCGTAAGTGCCCTTTTATATATCTCTTCCCATTTTTGTTTTTCCTTTTCAGGCAACACTTCTAAAATATTTAATCCAATGCTGATATCTTTCCTGAAGAATGTCTTAAAGAACTTTTTAAAATAGGTGTTTAATGTTGTTAATCTGAAATTCCTGTCAACTGACCATATAGAATTCCTGGTGCTTTCGATTACTGCTGTTAAATTAGCCTGATTATCAATAATTTGCTGTTCTGCTAATTTTAAATCTGTAATATTCCGTCCAATACCAATTAATCCATTAATATTGCCCCGTCTGTCTTTAAGGGGAATTTTCGAAGTATAGGCATATAATACTTTCCCAAGGTGACTGACATATCCCCTTTCTTCTTTATTAATTACAGGTATCCCGTCATCAAGGGTTTCTTTATCATCTTTTAAAAAATTAACGACAAATTCATTCTGAATATTATTTAACCCGGTTTTTCCAATGAGCTCGTCCGCAGACTTTGCTTTAACTAATCTGATAAAAGCTTTATTTGCAATAATAAACCTGCCATTGGCATCTTTAAGGTAAATGTAATCTGGTATATTATCTATTAATATTCTAAGTTGATTCCTGTCCTGCAACAATAATTCCTCCGTTTTCTTTCTCTCAGAAATATCTTCAACGGTACCTGCAACATATAGTGGCTTATTCTGTTCGTCATTAACAAGTTTCAGACTTAGATTTACAGGAAATGTCGAATTGTCTTTTCTTCTGAAATAGGTTTCATGACTGATAATATTATTTCTTTTTATTAGTTCCCTGATCAGATTTCCCCTCTCACCCGGAATAGTATATATCTTCGATGATATATCTTTTACAGAATTTATGGCTTCTTCGGGACTGTCATAACCCAGCAGCCTGGAAAAGGCGCTGTTAATTTCAATATACTTCCCTTCTATTGTTTCCTGAAATACGCCCAGAGGCGAATTATTAAATAAAGACTGGTATTTCTCAATATCAATCAAATATAAGGCCTTCTCTCTTTCAAGTTTCTTTATTTCCTTTTCAATATCCTGATATTTCTTTTTAGTCGCCATTATATAGGACTAATATTATAAATCATTAGTAAATATAATTATTTCTTAAAACAATTAGATCTAATTATTGTGCATCTTGTACAATTTGTAATTTATTAACTAACTATATTATAGTGATTTATATAAACGTATAAATATTTAAAAAGTTACTCCGATTTCCCATCATAATTAACATTCATTTTTATATATCTGCTTTGTGAAACATATTGAATGTATTATTGTTACAAATCCCGGCATATTCTTTTGTCGCTTACGAATATATCAGGCTTTCCAATTTAGGTTTCTTCATGCATCAATTGGTAATACTTTATAGCCTGTAATAAAAATAATAGTTTGACCTTAAACCGAAATTTTGAAGTATAGTTTAAATTAAGCAGATTAAATACAGCTTATTATCTGACCGTTTTATTTTTGAATCAATATATATTCTTATGATCTGCTAAGGTCTATGTAATATTAATGCCCTATAAATTGTAATTAGAAAAGGTTTTTAAAAAGATTGCCTTATTTATTCTTCCGCCGGTTAATTTCATCCCTTATTAAAGATGCCCTTTCATAATTCTCTTCTTTAATTGCCTCATCCAAAAGTGCTTTTAGCTCTTGTGGACTTATTTTACTAAGTTCCTCACTGGGCAAGTCATCCTCAACACGCATTTTCCTGGCAACCGGCTCTGATTTGGACCGCGGTTGAGTTTCTTTTTCAAAATCCAGAATGATACCGGATTTTCGCATTATTTCCTCTGTTGTATAAATAGGACATTTGAAACGTAAAGCTAATGCTATTGCGTCTGATGTTCTGGCATCAATTTCGATTATTTGTCTTCCATTATCACATGTAAGCTTTGAATAAAATACACCTTCTTCAAGTTTATAGACCGTAACCTCCAACAAGTTGATTTTAAATGTTCTTGCAAAGTTAAGAAACAGATCATGTGTTAAAGGCCTTGGCGGTTTTAGTCCTTCCAGCTGAATGGCAATAGCTTGAGCTTCAAAACCACCAACTATAATCGGTATTCTCCTTTTCCCGTTTTCCTCGGCTAATACCAGTGCATAAGCTCCGGTTTGAGTCTGACTATATGATATTCCAAGTACATTAAGTTTAATCTTACTCATTCGTTACACAAGTTCAGGTAATTTTCATCAATTGCTTTAAATTATATACAAATATAATTAAATACTTATTTATTTGCAGATTAGGCGTAATATAATATGGCATAAGCATAAACCTGCCTGTAGTCATAATATATCCTGTTTTATACAATCTTAAAATTATCAGTCATTTATAAAATAAATGATTGTATTTGTTTGCAGTTCACCTAAACTTTTATAATTTTGCAAACCCAAGTTTTAAACCTGTTGATATATTAAATCGATGTATGCAATAGTTGATATAGCCGGACAGCAATTCAAAGTTGAAAAAGACAAGAAAGTCTATATAAATAGAATTAATGGAGAAATAGGTTCAAAGGTTGACCTTGAAAAAGTATTATTTATAAATAATGGAGGAGAAGTAAAAATCGGCTCCCCTTATTTAAAAGATGCCGTTGTAACCTGTAAAATCCTATCCCACTTTAAAGACAAAAAAATAATAGTATTCAAAAAGAAAAGGAGAAAAGGATATAAAGTATTAAACGGGCACAGACAATTTTTAACTGAGGTATTGATTGAAAACATATCTGAAAAAAGAACAGCCAGGGAACCAAAAGGAGAGAAAGAAGATAAAAAGAAGATCCCCTTGAAAAAAGAAGCTGTTGAAGTTAAGATCCCTGAAAAAGAAGCTATTAAGAAAACAGATGATGCCAGGCCCGCTGAAAAGGCCACAGCTGACAGTCCCCCTTCAGAAAAAAAAGTAAAAGCAAAAACAGGATCCCCAAAAAAAGTAACTGCAGCAAAGAAGGAAGGACCGACAAAAACCGCAGCAAAAAAAGCGGAACAGGGAAAAACTGAACAAGCCAAAAAGAAACCGGCCTCAGCAGCTAAATCAAAAGTCAGTAAGCAACCAAAATCGCGTAATACTAAAAAAAATAACTAATTATAAATTAATAAAAAATGGCTCATAAAAAAGGTGCGGGCAGTTCACGAAACGGAAGAGAATCGCAAAGCAAACGTCTGGGCATTAAACTGTTTGGTGGCCAGGTTGCTAAGGCTGGCAACATTATTGTTCGTCAAAGAGGGACAAAACACCATCCGGGCAAAAACGTCGGGATAGGAAAAGACCACACATTATTTGCCCTTATTGATGGTACTGTTGAATATAAAAAGAAGAAAGACAATAAATCTTTCGTTTCAATAGTTTCCGGATCAAATTAATTATTATACAAAATAATTCAGATCTCCTGCTTATTTCTTTTATATTAGCAAATAAACAGGAGATTTTTTATTTAATATTGTAGTGATAATCTTCTTTAATAATAAATATGCTTGCAATTAATCATATCCGTGAAAACAGGGAAGAGACCATTGAGAGGTTGAGAATTAGGGGTTTTAATGCCGATAGTATTATTGATAAGGTACTTGAAGCTGATGAATACAGAAGGAATATTCAGAAAAATCAGGATTCCAAACAGGCAGAACTTAATGCTCTTTCAAAAGAAATAGGAATATTGATTAAAAATAAGAATGACAAACAGGCACAGGCAATTCGTGAAAAGACATTAAAATTAAAAGAAGAAATTAAAGAGCTAAACCTTGGATTTACGCGAGCTCAGTCTGATCTTAATGAACTTCTAAAACAAATTCCAAATATTCCTCATAAGTCAGTTCAACTTGGCACAGGACCGGAGAGCAATGAAATTATCCGTTCAGGAGGAGAGATACCCAAATTTAACTTTAAAGCTTTAGCTCATTGGGATTTAGCAAAAAAGTATGATATAATTGATTTTGAACTGGGAAATAAAATAACGGGGGCAGGCTTCCCTGTATACAAAGGGAAAGGAGCAAAGCTGCAAAGAGCATTAATAAACTTCTTCCTGGATGAAAACGAAAATGCAGGTTATCTTGAATACCTGCCGCCTCTTCTGGTTAATGAAGAATCGGGATTCGGAACCGGACAGCTGCCTGATAAGGAAGGATTAATGTATCACATACCCTCGGATAACTATTATCTTATTCCTACTGCTGAAGTTCCTGTTACTAATTTATATCGTGACCTGATATTGAATTCTGAAGATTTACCGGTTAAGAATACGTCATATACACCTTGTTTCAGGCGTGAGGCTGGTTCATACGGCAAAGATGTCAGAGGATTAAACCGTGTTCACCAGTTTGATAAAGTTGAGATTGTCCAGATTCAACATCCTGAAAAATCATATGAAACATTGGAGGAGATGGTTAACCATGTAGAAACCCTTGTCAAGCAGCTGGAACTCCCATACCGTATTGTACGGCTGTGTGGTGGAGATATGGGGTTCTCTTCTGCTCTTACCTATGATTTCGAGGTTTTTTCTGCCGCACAGGAAAAGTGGCTTGAAGTGAGTTCTGTATCCAACTTTGAATCATTTCAGGCAAACCGCCTTAAACTGAGAATCAGGGAACCAGGTTCAAAACATACAATTCTTGCGCATACGCTGAATGGCAGTGCTTTGGCTCTTCCAAGAATTGTTGCCGCACTGATGGAAAATAATCAAACTGAAACAGGAATAAGGATTCCGGCTATATTAAAAAAATATACAGGATTTGAGTATATAAGCTGAGCTATTCATATACCACTTCAGCCATTTGAACAATCTGCGGGTCAAACTTAAGCCCGTATTTTAAGGCGTTACTCTTTTTAAATTCAAATTGTATTGTCCCATTCCTTATTACAAAGTTTATAGCTGAACCTTCATTTATAAGTCCTTCTTTCTCAGTAACAATAAGGGTTGCCCTGTTTTCTACCATGTCAATTATCTGTGGTAAAAATCTGCTATGCCAGTAACCAACAAATAATATATTGCATTTCCCTATTATTGATGCATCCTCATAATGCCTGATGACAATATCCTGATCCCCGACTTTCTTTGAATCAGTTAGTTCTTTTAATTTTAAAAATACCGATTCATGCCCTATGACATCAATTACAAAATCACCTGATCTATATTCCTCAGGCCAGTCAAAGTGCTTTGTGAAATTATAAAGAAACAGACTTATGTATTTTTCCTCCTGAGCTTCCGCGTTACCCGCTATAAATATTGCAAATAACAGACTCCAGAAAATTGTATTCCTATTCATCCATCTTAATTTTCTATAGAGAATTTCAGTTTACTAACCTGCTTATTATTTAGCTCGTCGTATGCAATAATATCAATAAAATAATTACCCGGTTTAAAATTTGTAATTGGCAACTCGGTTTTCACGGGATTGTTATTAATAATGTACTCGAGTTTTTTCCCGCCTGAAGCAAAATCAGTCGAGCCCAGATAAATGATCGCATTTGAAGGATATACTAAATATTCTTCATCCCTGATTATTTTGGAGCCAATCGGCGGCACACTGAACTGGTAATGAATTATAGGAGGTGTAAGATCAACAAATACCCCCTTTGCTTGTTGTTTTGCTTCATTATTTACATTATCTATACCATAAAATGTGATATTATGAAATCCTTCCTCATTAATTTGAATTTGCGAGGAATATTCATTGAATTCGTTATTATCAATTTTATAATAAATCTTGTTTATCCCTGATTCATTATCGGCGTTATCTATTAAGATTTTTGTATCTTTTGTAATATATAAGGTATCCCGGTTAAAAAAATTTAACCCGGAGAAACTAATGCCTGTCTCAGGGGCCCTGGAATCAATATATACCTTCCGGGTACCCAGTGCTGCCCAGTTACCTACATAATCAATAGCAGTATAATATACAGTATTCAGTCCGGGATTGCTAATGCTGAAAGGTTTATTATAATCATTTAAAATCAGGGAAGAGTTAATTCCATACTTGATCTTATCAACACCTGCTTTGTCATCTTTGGCAGACAGATTAATCATAGTCACCGGTGAAATATAAAGATAATTTCCCTGATATTTATTACCCTCAAAGCTTAAAATGACTTCGGGAGGTGTGTTGTCGATATAAAACTCGAAAATAACATCCTGGTTATCTGCATTTTCGCCAGACCCGGCTTTGGTAGCAATCCCTCCAATAACTTTCTTCTTTTCCTCATTTCCTAAATTATCAACAGCATAATAAGATATAGTCCCCACTTCAGAACCAAGTACTTTAACAGGTATAGGTGCGCTGTATATTAAAACATTGCCGTTATTTATCTGATAATAAGTAGCCTTCACTCCCGATAATATGTCCTTGCTTTTTAAAATTATCTTCGCATCAGGTGATAAATAATTATCATTTAACAATCCGTCAACTTCATATTCAGTCTGAGGCTGGGTAATATCTATAATATAAGACTCGGTTTTTATTTCCTCGGCATTGCCAACATTGTCCACCGAATAATACTTTAAAGTATATTCTCCCTCCTCAGTTAAGGCAATACTGCCTGTATAGGGTTTGAAAGCTTCATTATTTATGGAATAAAATATTTGCTCCACTCCAGATAGAGCGTCTGTTGATGTAATTATTAATTCTATACCCCGTCCAAAGTATTTCTTACCATCCCTTATATAGGAACTTGTTCCTTCATATTTTACTTTTGATTGCGGAGGATGGCTATCGGCATAAACTTCAAATATGATGTCCTGCTTCGGATATAGCACATTCCTGGTCTCAGTATCGACACACCATGGAGAACGAACAGTATTATACCCTTCTGTATCAAAATACATAGGATTTGAATATTGGGTAGTTACTTCACTTTTTAATAAATAACTTTTAGCATCATTCTTCGGAGATGTCGATACTCTCAAATATACGGGTAAAGACTTTTGGATGAAAATCCTTCCCGTTGGTGATATATATACCTTTTTTATATGTTGTAACTGCTCCTGGGCTGAAAGTGTTACAATCAACGAAAAACTTAAGCTCAAAAGCAAAAACAATTTTTTGCCTGTTTTATTCACACTAATCGATTTAAGTTTCATATACATTAATGTTTTTAAAAAAATACTAAATATGTCTAAGAACTTGTTTTAATGTATTTCTGATAAATATGCAAGTTAATTTATCGTTTATGTACCTTATTTATCCTATAACTGAAATTAAGTTATTAATAAGAAATAACAAAATTAGATATTCATAATTTTTGGTATATTATGCAATTTATTATAAAAATACTTCAAAAAGGTAATAATTCACTACTATTATCAATAAATAATTAATGGATAAAGATAATAATAACCGGAAGTCCTTTGTTTTTGCTTTTTTAACTATTATTTTCTGGTCAACTGTAGCTTCGGCATTTAAAATCGCTCTTAATGATTTAAATATCCTGCATCTCTTGCTAATTTCTAATTTCACAGCTATCTTATCTGTTTTTATTATTCTAATTATAAGTGGCAAATTATATAAAATATTAAATTATAGCATCCTGTATCATAGCCGGTCACTTTTTCTTGGATTCCTTAATCCGTATATTTATTATATAGTATTATTTAAAGCATATTCACTGCTTCCCGCACAAATTGCCCAACCCTTAAACTTTACCTGGCCTGTTGTATTAACTGTTATGTCAATTCTGTTACTGGGGCAGAAAATATCGTTTAAGAGCATCCTGGGACTACTCACTAGCTTTGTCGGAGTTATTTTTATTTCAGCCCAGGGCAACTTAACAAGCTATAAAATAAATAATCCCCTTGGCATCTTTCTGGCATTGATATCATCAGTTATCTGGTCGCTATACTGGATTTATAACATAAAAGACAAAAGGGATGAAGAAGTTAAAATATTCTTTAACTTCCTGTGTTCAGGAATATATATAATAATTACATGCCTTGTTTTGTCAGATTTTAAAATTATGCTGACAAAAGGCTTTTACGCAGCAATTTATATAGGCCTGTTTGAAATGGGAATTACCTTTATATTCTGGCTTAAGGCATTACAACTATCAAAGTCAACTGATAAAATAGCCAATTTAATATATATGACTCCTTTTTTATCACTAATATTAATACACTTTATCCTAAAGGAAGAAATATTTATTACATCAATTATTGGATTAATTTTAATAGTTTTGGGTATAATAATTCAGCGATTTAGATAGTTATTAATAGTCCCGATGATTAGTCACTTTATATAAATAAAATCTGGTAAGGTGACAAGATATTGTTTGTTGAACAAATTATGGTTATTATATTAAGGATCCGGGATAATATGAAGACATTTAAAATATACTATCGTTTCATAAAGTCTTTATTAATGCCTGTTGCTTTCATTATTCTTATCCAGGCGTGTACTAAAGTTGATATAAATGATAGTTACCTTGTAAACAGGGAAATCTATAATTTGATGAAGGATTTATATCTGTGGTATGAATATCTGCCTGATGTTGATGTCGGCAGTTTTGATAATCCGTATGAACTTATGGACTACTTGAGGCATGATCCGCCGGACAAATGGAGTGTTGTACTGCCTAAAGAAGAATATAACCAGTATTTTGAAGAAGGAGAAATGATTGGCCATGGATTACTTTTAGGAGAAGACAGCACAGGCAGAATAAGAATTTGTTTTGTGTACAGGTCTACCCAGGCATTTGAAGAAGGTGTAAGAAGGAGCTGGATCGTCGACTCAATAAATGATGTAGCAGTTACACGTGATAATTTTGGCGAACTTATAGGTCCTAAAGAAATCGGCATTAGAAATAAATTCACATTTATAAATGCTGAGGGAGAACCGGTGACCCTTTATCTGGTTAAAGAAGTGCTGGATATAACGCCGGTGTTGCATCATGATATAATACATGCAAATAATAAGCTTATCGGCTACATGGTGTTTCAGGACTTCATTGAAGCGGCAATTTCAGAAATAGATGATGCTTTTACAGAATTTAAGAACAACAGTATCGATGAGCTTATTATAGACCTCAGATATAATTCCGGGGGAAGCTTGTCAGTGGCAGAATATCTTGCCGGCTGGATAGCAGGAAGTAGTAATTCGGATAAAGCCTTTATAAAATTATTTTATAATAACAAACACCATGAAATGGATACAGTCGTTAATGTCCCGTTTAAAGAAAATGGACTAAATCTGGAAAGGATCTTTTTTATTGGTACAAATTCAACTGCTTCCGCAAGTGAATTATTGATTAATGGTTTAAGTCCGTTTATGGACGTTTCCTTAATAGGTGATAATACATATGGCAAGCCTGTGGGTATGCTGGCTATGCCTTTTATAAATTACGATTACGTTGTTTTACCCGTGTGCTTCGGGTTCACAAATGCCAATGATGAAGGTGATTTTTATGACGGCCTTGTTCCTGATTCTTACTCAGATGATGATATAACAAAAGATTTTGGCGATCCTGAAGAAGATTGTCTTGAAGAAACACTAAATTACATGGAAACCGGAATACCTTCAGCCTTGCATTTAAAATCAACAGGAAGAACGAATTTACTGGAACCCGGAAGACCTATAAACAAGTTTCTGAGAGCATATTAATTTAATGTTTGTGAATTGAAAAATGAAAGAATAATACTGGGCATTGACCCCGGAACTAACATAATGGGCTATGGTATAATAAAGATAGTTAATTCCAGTCCTTTGCTTGTTAATCTTGACATTATCGAATTAAAAAAAATTACTGACCAATATGTTAAATTGAAAAAATTATTTGAAAAAACAATAGAGCTAATTGAGCATTATCTTCCTGATGAGCTTGCTATTGAAGCTCCTTTTTATGGTAAGAACGTGCAGTCAATGTTGCTTCTTGGAAGGGCCCAGGGTGTTGCAATTTCGGCTGCGCTGAGCCGCGCAATCCCTGTATTTGAGTATTCCCCGCGAAAAATAAAGCTTTCAATAACAGGTCATGGCAACGCATCAAAAGAACAGGTTGCAGCAATGTTGAAGAATATACTAAAAATTGACAAAATCCCCAGGAATCTCGATGCCACAGATGGCCTGGCCGTCGCTTTGTGTCATTTTTATCAGAATAATTTATTAAATGGACCAGGCTCGTATAAAAGCTGGAATGAGTTTATAAGAAAAAATCCGGGAAGGATAAACCAGGGATAATAATTAATAACTAACTTTTTACTTCAGGGCTATTTTAATCATCTCCGCAATCTCCCTGAATTCTGCATCACTTAATTTTAGCTTAGGTTTTGAAAAATCAATATCATATAAGCTGTTTACAGGTATAAGATGAATATGTGCATGCGGTACCTCAAGTCCGAGCACAGCGACTCCAACCCGTTTACAATCAATAACCTTATCAATTGCCCTTGCAATCTTTTTTGAAAAAACACCTATGCCTGCCAGCAGCCTGTCATCCAAATCAAAGAGGTAGTCTATTTCTATCTTGGGAACAATAAGTGTATGTCCCCTGGCAAGAGGATTTATATCCAAAAAGGCTAAAAAATCATTGTCCTCAGCTATTTTGTAACAAGGAATCTCTCCTCTTATTATTCTGGTGAAGATACTCGCCATTTTACCAATTAGTTTAAAATTCAGGGATTAGATTTTAAAAAGAGCCTTTTTAATTACAGGCTAAAAAATATTATCTATCTTGATATTTCAATAATCTCATAAGAGATAACTCCGGAGGGAACATTAATCTCCACAATATCGCCGACTTTCTTTCCTATTAGTCCTTTAGCTATTGGCGTGTTGAAAGATATTTTACCTTTTTTCAGGTTAGCTTCACTTTCAGATACAATAGTATACTCCATAATCTTATTATTAAGCTTGTTTTTGATCTTCACTTTATTTAGTATCTGTATTCTTGAAGTGTCAATTTTTGACTCATCAATAATTCTTGTGTTATGCAGCATATCCTGAAGTTTAGATATCTTCATTTCAAGCATCCCCTGGGCTTCTTTCGCAGCAACATATTCTGCATTTTCTGTCAGATCACCTTTATCTCTTGCCTCAGCAATAAGCTTTGAAATAGCCGGGCGCTCAACATTCATCAAGTGATCCAATTCTTCTTTCAACTTCTTCAACCCTTCTTCAGTAACATATGAGAAATTTGTCATATTACAGACTCCGTTTAATTGAAATTATTAAAAAAACAAAAAAGAATCCCGAAACCTCAGAACTCTTTAATAAACACAAAATTAATGAAAAAAAATTAACTTAAAAAAATTGAATGCCCAGTATAAATATTAAAAATATAAAATTATTTATAATAATACTAATATTCATTTCTTTTAAGAATTTCCGAATATATAATTGCTGCTTTTAAATCAAATTCTTCTTTCTTTTCTGCCGATTCGGAATAATCAGATATTGCAGGCTTTTCTTCTTCAGCAACAGAGCGTCCCTTACCGTATTCCGTCTCTGCAAATACATCCGGTAATTCATATGAAGTGTCACCTGAAATAAGAGTCCTTTCTGTTTCTTTAAACACTGCTTCACCCTCCACAAAACCTTTATTATCAGCCTTCTCTTCTGCTAATATCTCTTCAGTCTTGTTCTCCTCTTCGGCTACCACATATTTCTCTTCAGTTGCTGCCGGTTCTTCTCCGAAAAAACCCGCAAACGGTTCAAATTCAGTTTCATAACTTTCCCCCGTTTCCGTGTTAAAAGGTGCAGATGGAATTGGCGGGGGTTTTACTGATCTCTGTTTGTTTTTTTGTCTGTATACACTGGCCAGTATACCAATAACAGCCAGTAACAAATAAATAATTATTCCAACAAAATCTTTCATAATTTATTTCCTTTTTTTTCTTTTCTTAAAATATTTAATAATGAATATGTCGTTATGACTTCTGTTGAACCTGCGGGCTCTCCTGTCCGCTTCTTTCATTCTCTTCTGTGTCGTTTCATCCTGCATTTCTCTTCTTCTTTTTATTACATCCTTACGGGCTTTCAGATAGTATCTCTTTTGCAGTCGTTCAATTTTCTCAGCATCCTTTTGAACCAATTTAACCTTTCCTGATTGTGACTGCAAACCAAGAATTATTAAATTTGCAATAATTAGAAATAATATGATACGTTTAATGATCAGATAAATACTTTTATTTAAATCCAGGTATTATTGAAAATTAAAATTACATACTCAAAGTTAAAAATTTTTTTTCTAATAGTTCTTTTTCATTTGCTGCCTGTAAAATGTGAAAAAGAAAGTTGTGATGTTGTACCTGACACATATGTTAACATTTCATTAAA
>CAZOLY010000002.1:0-46500 GCA_964580815.1 uncultured Bacteroidales bacterium | reverse complement strand
AATCCACATTTGCCCGGCATCAACATTAGGGACATTACAGTTAAATACCTTTGCAACTTTCACCTCTGTTGCATCAAAGGTTCCATTTACATCTCTCCATCTGATTGTCGTTATATCGCCTTCCTTTAATTTGCAGCTTTTGGCCATTCTTCGACCAATAATTACAGGTATTTCTTCCAGGTAGATATTCATTTCTGCAGTAGGCAAGGCAAGCACTTTTTGATCAGGATCTATTCCTTTTAATAGCAAACTTTGAATCCTGCCTTCAGGATATACTGATCCCTGATTTATTAAAACAGGTGTAATATTTCCTTCTGCCATCCCTTTTTTAAAGGTTTCAGGAATTTGAGCATGGCTTTCTTCCAGCGTAAAGAAATCGTAAGGATCGTAATTTTGTTGCCAGTACTCTCCATTTCCAACTTCCCAGGCCTGCATATCCTTTCTGGCTTGATAATTCCAGCCATCGATAATACCGTAATGCCAGATAATAAGTATGTATACAAAGGACAATACAAATACATTGAGCCAGGTTCTTAAGCCTGCACCGACCAGGTTTCGATAAGCCAATTTTATTGCTAACATAATTTTCCCTCCTTAACTAATTGGTGATAATTTTATCAGCAGTTACTTTACCATCCTGAAGAAGAATTTTTCTTTTTAAGTAATTGATTACTTTATCATCATGAGTAGCAAAAATGAACGTAGTCTGCAAATCTTTATTAAGATTTTCCATGGTTTGCAAAATATGATGAGAGTTCTCGGAATCTAAATTTGCTGTCGGTTCATCTGCCAAAACAACCACAGGTTTTTTTACCATAGCCCTGGCAATAGCTACCCTCTGGCATTCCCCGCCTGATAACTGAGCGGGCCTGGATTTTATTTTATCTGTTAATCCGACCCATTCAAGGGCGTCCAGCACGGCTTTTTTTCTGCCAGATGAGTTCATATTAAAAAGCAACAATGGAAATTCAACATTTTCAAACACAGTGTAAACAGGCAGCAGATTATAGGTTTGAAAAATGAATCCTAACTTTTTTCTGCGGAGCATCGCTGCCTTTTTAGCCGTTAACTTTCCGATGTCGTTGTCAAGAACTAATACTTTTCCTTCAGAAGGGGTGTCAAGAGAACCAATTATATTTAAAAGTGTCGTTTTACCCGATCCGCTGGGGCCGACAAAGCCGGCGAATTCACCTTCGCCAAATGTAAGGTCAATCCCGTTTAAAGCCGTAAACTTTCCTCCTCCTATAGGAAAATGTTTCTTTACTCCTTCAAGAGTTATGATTTTACTTTTTTCCATTTTTATTTATTTATTGCAAGTTATTCAAAATTGATATCATATTAGTAGTTATAAACGAACATAAACTGTATTCCCTTTCCTTTAAATAAATCAGTTTCCTGAATATTGCTGTAAATATTGAATTCGTCCGGATTCCAGAACAACATGAGGTACAAGCTGATATTATCGTACTGGCGTTGCCAGTTTACAAACCTGTATAATCCATCATTTGTCCAGTCGTAATATACCATACCTGTTATGTTGTCCAGGAGTCCTACCGGGTATCTTAGGGCCAGGGCAGAGAATAAAATACTGTTATCTGACTGAAAAATATTTTCCGAAGCTGAAGCCCAGAGAAACTCATTTATTGCATTAAGGCCATTCCCTATTTTAAATGTATAATCAATTCCCAGGTTAACTTGTTGCTGCCATGGCAAATAGTTTTTGGGAATATCCTGATGAAGCAATACGCTTTCAAACCACAGGCCTATGCCGATATCCCATTTACCATCAAGCCCAAGCCTGTGTTCATTTGAGTTTTTAAGACTGGTCATACTGGTATCAATCACTGATTTACTATAATCAACCTGGCGGTTGTGAACGGACATAGCCAGCTCTCCTTTTAAGGCCGGCAGCTGAAGCCGCCCGCCATATTCAGGCCGCTTTTTATTTGAGGGGACAATCTCCCATCCCCTGGTATTCTCATTACCATAAAGACCCCATAGCCATATATTGGCATTATTAAGAAAGTAATACCTTCCCAGTAATGCATAAACACCGTCGGTAAGCTGCAGGGGATCACGGGGATCGATACGGTCGAACCACATTAAAGGGCGCAATATTGAAGCAGACCCGAAATTTATTTTCTGAAGTCCGGCTCGTATCTCAAACTGCTCGGATGACATTCTTATCCATAGACGGTAGGGTTTTAAATTTCCTTTTGCATCAAATTCCCCATTGTCATAATCTAATGTTCCGTAAGTATTTAAGGATATTTCAGTATCGTATTTTATTTTTTTTACCTGTTTTTCAATTGTAACAGACGGAATATATCTCAACCCTCCGCGGGTTTTAAAATCGCTAACGTGGTTGATTGAGAGCCACGAATTTATTTGTCCTTTAAATGCAATATCCTGCGCAGACAGGCCTGTGTAAATAAACACTGAAGAAAATAATATGTATAAATATTTTTTCACTGGTTATCATTGCTCAATTTTCTGGATAAGATACCATAAAAGAAAAAACTTGTGACCTCCGTTATAAGATCCTGCGGTCTTTTATATAGATTCATAAGATATTCATCTTTACATATTTCGATTATTTTATCAAGAAAATATAAAATAAACTGAGGATTAATATCTGGTCTGACATCTCCTTTCTTCTGGGCCTCAATATAATCGTTCTGAATTATTTGCAGATTATCACGCACAAGATTATTAAAATGTTCACGAAGTTCCGGACTGGCATTCCTGTGAAAATCATTGAAAAATTCCTGGCTCATTTCATTGCTTGACTCCATTTTTAATTGTATACTTTTCTCAACCTTCATATAAAATGGTATGTCACTATCCATTATTTCCCTGTATTTTTTCATCGCAGTGCCTGTTATAAGATCAATTATGTATTTTACAAGTTCAACCTTGTTTTTAAAATGTTTATAAAAGGTCATTTTGCTGACGTCGGCTTCTTTACAAATCTCTTCAATGGAAACACGGCGAAAACCATATTTCCAGAACAGGTCCCGTGCGGTATTTGTAATTTGTTGTTTTTTAAGATTAGTCACTGCTCATCCTTACAATTTTTGGATAAAATATGCCTATGATATCCACAAGTTCTTTCTGGTATTCCATTATTTTATGAATGTCCTTATAGGCACCGGGTGATTCATCAAGGCCGCCACCCATGAGCTCTACGCCGGCTTTTTCGAGGGTCTGCTTCAGGTCCTTCTGTGAAAAATATTGTTTTGCTCTCGAGCGTGATAATAACCTTCCTGCTCCATGCGATGCCGAATTAATTGATTGAAGGTTTCCTTTGCCTTTAATAATGAATCCGGGCGATATCATTGAGCCGGGAATAATACCAAGTACTCCTTTTGTTGCAGGTGTGGCACCTTTGCGGTGAACAATAACATCAGTACCATCCTCAAGCTTTTCTTTCCAGGCAAAATTATGATGGTTTTCAACCCTTATTACTGGCTTTTCGCCCAGTGCCTTTGATATTTTTTCATGAATGATCTGGTGATTTGCGGCAGCATAATCTCCTGCCAGATTCATTGCCAGCCAGTATTCAATACCTTCTTCTTCGTTAAGATTTAGCCAGGCAAGGTTTTGTGCACCTTTTGGGAGGTTACATTTTTGTTTTGCAATAAGTGTATAATGCTTTGCGATAGTGGCTCCGAGATTTCTCGATCCTGAATGTGAAAGTAAGGCCAGGTATTCACCTCCGGGCACGTTGAATTCGTTTCTTTCAGCCGGGATGCCTGATATTCCGAATTCGACAAAATGATTACCGCTGCCTGAAGTACCGAGCTGGTTATATGCTTTATCTTTAAGCTCTTTTATAGTTTTAATCTCTTTGAATTCTTTCCTGTCAAGGACAGGGTGTTCTTTTCTTCCCGGAAATTCATCAGTTCCGAACTTTGTATTGTCTTTAAGTATTGACTTCAGCTTATTTCTGTTTTTTTCAAGAAAATCTGACGGCAGGTTATATATTGATAAACACATCCGGCAACCTATATCCATTCCTACACCATATGGAATTATAGTGTTGAGTGTAGCCAGCACACCTCCTATTGGTAATCCGTAACCACTATGGGCATCAGCCATAAGAGCGCCGCGAACCGTAATAGGCAGTCGCATTGCGCTTTCCATCTGATCCAGGGCTTCCTGCTCAATTTCTGATTGCCCGTATATTATATAATCTTTAGCTACATGGGCAAGTTTTATTGTCTCCGGCTTTTGGGCAGGTTCGGGTTTCTTCCGGGAAATTAACATATTACTTATTTGGCAAAGCTTCGGGTCATTTTTGTATTTTACAGGATCTTTGATAAGCTTCTTAAGCAATTCCAACACCTGAAGCTTATCACTCCTCCTGAAATTTCTGTGAACCACGTTAATTACAAGACTGATCTGTTCTCCCTGATGAAAACCGATTTTTTCCAGTTCTCTTCCTCGCAGGTTAAGTTTTTTCATGCATTTACCCGATAGTGTACAGGCAAATTTATAAACTTTACATGGATTATTATAACAAAAAAGCACCCTTGGGGGGTGCTTAATTCAGCATATCTAATTCATCGCGTTAACTATAAACTCAAATCAGCCCCAGACTTGAATTTTACTACCTTCTTGGCAGGAATATTAATAACAGCTCCTGTCTGTGGGTTCTTGCCTTTACGTGCAGCTCTTTTAACAACTTTCCATGAACCGAAACCTACTAATCCTACTCTGTCACCTTTTTTGAGCGCACCTGTTATTGCCTTTAAGGCAGCATTTAAAGCTTTTTCGCCAGCAGCTTTGGTTAGACCGCTTCCTTTAGCAATAGCATCAATTAATTGACCTTTATTCATAATTATTAGTTTAATTAATAATGAGCAAGATAAGTAATTCAGCCAAAATTTAAAAGAAAAAAACGATTTAAGTAATTAACTAAATATCAGAATTTATCAACTATTCATATAATACAGCCGAAAAATGGATTTTTTATAAAAACAAGCAGGGAATTTTATGCACAAATTTTTACAGGTTCCATTTCTGCAGTATGGTTACATTAATTATTTAAACCCGGCAGGCTTTTCATAGCTATTTCAAATCCCTGCTTCCTTCTTCTTGATAGTCTGATTATTGTTCCACACTCCATTATAATATTACTTTCATGATTAAATTCAGCTTTATACACTTTGAGCAGGTTAATAATATGCGATCTGCTGCAGCGGAAAAACAGGGATTTTGGCAGTATGGTTTCCAGCTCTGCCATAGTCATACATAATGTATAGGATCTTTTATCCATAAGTTTTATTTCAGAAATTCCTTCAAACGCACAAAAGTGAGATATGTTCCCAATAGGTTCGTTTCTCAGAATTCCCGGCCCGTTTAACAGGATCTTACTAGCCAGGTTGACGTTTTTAAGATTATACATGATTAAGATGGTTTAATTTATAACTACTCAATTCTTTTCCAAAAATGAATTTTAATAAGAGCGGGTCCATCAATTTGTGATTTTTAAATACTGAAAATATAAGTCCTCACTGATGATATCAATTTCATTTAGAAGTCTTAAACCTTCTTCCAGAATAGTACGTGACGATATGTTTGTTTCTTTATTCAAAGCACTTTTGGCGATGGTTGTCAGTGTGCTTATCTGGTAATCAAGTTGAATTAACTTTTTTTTGTAGCGGTGTAACCTATAAAGATCAAATTCATTTGTCAAAGGCATTTCAAAAATTTTAACTAAAATAAAATCATAACTAGTTTTAAATCAAAAAAAAGTTATGAATCAAAATAAATCTGATATGAATTATATGATGAATGCGATCAGTAAAAGTGAGTCAGTATGATCAGCAATAAAAAAACCTGGCTTTAATAGTTATAATGCCAGGTTCAGGTTATATTACAGTTTAAAACCGTAACAAGATCAGAAGTTATATGAAAAGCCTATGCCAAGTATTTCTTTGAACTGTGGTCTGGGAACATATTCGATTATTCCGTCATCATCAGTATCCCCGGCAATATTAATATCATCATCATAAATGAGATTGGTGGATAATGTTGCCGATATATATTTGTTTACTTTCATTGTGAGAAGGGTCTCCCAGTTTACGTCGATATTCTGGGGATTATTTAAGTAATTTGAAAAAAGATCAAACCTCGTCAATATGGAGATGTTTTCCATGAGCTTTTTTCTGTATTCCATTCTTAGGTAACCTCCTATCTCGAAGCGGGCTTTTTCACCTTTGCTGATAAGCACTCCATTGCTGTTGGTATCAGCGGGCGCAACACCAAAAGCCCCACTATTGGCGAGGTCCTGGTCAATCACTATTGTTATTTTTGAGGTAACAGGAGATATGTACACGCTGAAATCGTCATTAGGCCTATAATCCATGCCTAATGATCCGAGAATATATGCAGGAGCAAATGCACCTGATATCTTTACTGAATCATTAGGGTAATTGTATCCGGCAGTCATTTGTGTTTTAAAGTTCAACAACGCGGCATAATACCATTTTTTTATTGCCTGCCTGCCATATTTTGAGAGAAGGTCAATTTTATCATCAGTCTTGATAAGGTCTTCATCTTTCCCTTGTTTTAGAATCCCATAGCCAATGTCGAGGGAACTGACCCATATGCTTTTACCTTTTTTATAATTGGCAAAGAGACTTGCAAGTCCGTTAGCTGACAATGCATTTTGTCCGCCTGCTGCCCAGTTTGTCAAGGAAGTCTGCGAAAGGTTAAGTGAAATGACACCTCCCCTTTTCCATCCCTCGGTAGAGTCAGAGGATTGAGTACGCAGCTGGTTTTCTGCTTCCGTAGTCTGACAATAAGAGGTACAAATAAGTATAATAAACATTGCTAATAACAGAACAATTCTTTTCATGAGTATAATATTAGTATGTGCCGATACTATTTGATAAACAACTTGCCTGAATTAAAAACTGATTTGCCTGATAATAAGTAGATATAGATACCTTGATGCAGGTCACCTGTATATATATTATTATCAGCTGATGTTACTTTTTCTGTCCTTATATTTTTGCCTGTCAGATCAATTATTTCTGCTATGAAAATGCCTGAAGGTAAATTTTTGAAAGCAGTATAACCGGTGATTGAATTTGTAGTGGTATAAATGGTACCATTCAGGTTCTCATATATCATGGTGCCAGTGCCAGTCGATGGTCCTTCGCCAGTAATAGCTGACACAAAATCAATAAGTTCATTACTGCCCACTGAAATATCAATATCTCCAGGTAACTGCCTTAGGAACCATTTCATTTCATATGTAACAGATTCACCAGGTGCTATGGAATAATATTTACTTTGGTTCTCAAGCTCAATATATGCATAATCTCCGTTTAACCACAGTTCAATTTCATTTTCACCGGGTGCAGCGCTGTCATAATGCACATTTTCGAATTGCTTTATAAATAATATTGAATCATCATTAACATGTGCAAACCATCCATTACTGCCGTCGCTGAAAAATTTATTGTTTCCGGCATCTGAATTATCATATTCGTACCACGTTACATTATTGACCTTTTCAGTGTAACTGGCAAAACCACCTGTCACGGAACCTTCGCCCGACGGGAAAAAAGTTATTCCGCCGGGAGGAACACGTGTTACTTCCCATAATCCGTTATTTTCTGTAGCGCCACCTTCATTTATACAGGTATATAAAATCGTCACCGATGTATCTTCTACGCTGGCATAAAATATTTTCTTGAATCTAAGGTTTGATGCATTATCAACACCACTTACAAGGATAACACTGTCACCTGAAATTCCCCCGGAATAAGGGTCACTATCGAGGACAACAGAAGGAGGCCAGCCCCAGTCATTTTGAGGTGCAGGCCATAATGTGGACCCCCATAGAATGCCATCTGTATAATCGCGGTCAACGAACATTACTTCTTTGTCTCCAAACTTTAAGGATGATATCCTGCCTCCGAAACTTGAATCTACCTCGAAATACATGCCTGCAACCTGGAAGGAATAGAGTGCCCCGTTTTGTTGAGGTGGAACAAGTTGTGCTGAAGTATTAAGAGCTGTAAACAGAATTATCAAACAAATTCCTGATATAATTTTAATTTTCTTTTTCATTATTACAAGTTTTTATATAAGCTATTGTTTACGAATAGCAAATATATGGAATTTGTTTTGATTGTCTGTCTGATAGGATAATCAGACTAAAATTTAAGCAATTAATATATATACGAAGTATTTAAATGACAGGATGTTAAGCAGCGGTTATTTTACCAGTTTTTTATCGCGCCGGAAGATTTTTATTAAATCAGGGTCATTTCCGGGATTTGACTTATCACTATAATTAGCAGGCATTACTTTTAAGCCATCCCAGAAATCAATGAACAAAGGGTCTATATGTATACAGTCGCAGTCTACAGGTGATGTAACGGGCCAGAAGTATCCCGTATAAATTATTTCTTTATCAATAGTAACTGCAAAAGGTGGTCCTGATACCGTTGAAGTGAGACTCATCACCGTATCCCGGGCCTTTTTGGAGATATTGTAAACGTTCAGATTTGTATTATATGAAATAATGTCTTCGTAACCAATTATCGGATTATCAGCAATGCGTGCAGAGCCTGTCATTATTTCCATACTATTTTCCATGGTTTTATATGACTTGAGCAGATAAAAACATACATCACCCTTGACCTCTTTTTCGTCCCTGGCATCTTTCTCACATGAACTGAAAAGAAAGAGGGCAGTTAACAGAATGAAAGCAGAATATTTAATTCTATTGTAATTCATTGATAGGTTTTAATCATATAGAGAGCCTTTTATATAAAAGGTTGCTTACTATGTATAGATTTTACATATAAAACGTAAATTTTGTTACAATATTTATTCATAATATTATTATTTTAAATTCCTATGGGTATTTTTATATTGCTAATTTAACAGATCATGAAAATCGGTAATTTAGACATAAGACCGGCAGTTGCCGGTCAGGCACAACTGATATTGGATTTTATAAGAGAGATAGCAGAATATGAGAAACTTGTTCACGAAGTGTTAGCAGACGAAAAAACTATAAGGGATACTCTCTTTGGTAAAAACAGGTCGGCAGAAGCAGTTATAGGATACCATCGGGGGAAACCTGTCGGATATGCACTGTTTTTTTACAATTTTTCTTCATTTATTGGAAGGCCCGGACTTTATATTGAAGATATATATGTAAAGCCTGAACACAGGAGAAAGGGATTTGGCAAGGCGTTTCTGGTGTACCTTGCACGTCTTGCACGCGATAAAAAGTGCGGCAGGATGGAGTGGGCTGTTCTGAACTGGAATGAGCCATCTATTAAGTTTTATAAAAAGCTGGGGGCTGTTTCAATGGAAGAGTGGAGAATTTTCAGGCTATCTGAGGATGCACTGAAAAATCTGGCAGGTAGTTAACAAAAGGATTATGACTGGTACAAGGATTAAGACTATTTATCTTTTGCTTTATATGGCGTATGCTACATGGAGGGTTTTCTACAATGTTTTTCTTGAAGATAATAATTTTACGGGAGCGCAAATAGGGATCATCAATGCCCTTTTTCAGTCAAGCATATTTATAGTTGTACCCTTATGGGGAATAGTTGCCGATAAGCAGGGGATAAGGCCAACGTTAAGGTTGGTATTTATTGCAACAGCTATCCTGATTTTTTTCCTGGGTAAAATCCAGATATTCGGATTTCTGGTATTATATATACTGATGCTTACTATATTTTATCACCCGCTGGGTCCTCTAACCGATGCACTGGCTGTTGAGTTTTCAAAAACGGATGATTTATATAATTACGGGAAATTAAGATTTTGGGGCTCATTAGGCTGGGCTTTAGCTTCCGTACTTGGCGGTTATTTATTTATATATGTTCCTTTGGATTATATTTTCCCCGTATCAGCAGCCTTTTTTATTTCAGCCGTTTTTTTTCTTAAGGTTCCGTTGAAAAGAAAGGTAATTTATAAATCGCATATTCAACCGATTAGTTTCGGATTTATTCTGAGGAATAAGTTGCTGCTCATTTTTATTATTATTTTAACTGTTTACGGTATTGCATGTGCTCCAATAAACTCTTTCATAAACTTATATTTTACCGAACTTAAAGCAAGCAACAAAATTATCGGATATGCATATGCCATACAGGCTTTCAGCGAATTACCCTTTTTTATTATCGGGGAAAGATTAATGCAAAAGCTTGGGGCTAGGAAAATTATTTTTATTTCATTAATAGTCATGGTCATAAGAATGTTCCTTTACGGATTTTTCCCTTCTGTGACTCTTGCATTGGGATTGGGGGTGCTCCAGGGCATAACTCTTTCATTTCTGCTCGTGGGACTGGTGGAATATATTCACCGGCTGTTGCCGGCAGGGCAGTATGCTTTGACGCAGTCAATTATCTGGGGGATTTATTTTGGTATCGGGCAGACCCTGGGAAGCCTGGTCATAGGATACTTAAAAGATCTAGCAGGTATGATCACCGTTATGTGGGTATTTGGCATTCTTGCCTGCATCATCCTTATAGCCACAGGCATGCATTTCTATTTAAGCTCTGAAAGGATCAAAGCTGCAAGAAATTCAAGATTATAGGATCCGTTAAAGAAAGTTCACTAACCAGTGACTGGCACCTGGTATAATTGTTCCACTTTCTTTTATTCCGGGGTTTTACAAATTTTAATTATACTCCATTCAAACCTTTCTGATTGCCGGGGTTAAGTTTCGCAAATATTGAGGTTGAGCTTATGATTGAGTATAACCAGTAGAACAATATTCCCAGTCCGGCCCCAAGCAGCATTCCTCCCAGGATGTCCGCGGGATAGTGTACCCCCAGGTAAACCCTGCTGTAGGAAACCAATGCCGCCCAGAAGAAAATAAAAAGCGAATACCATTTATTTCTGAAAAGAAAACTCGTAAAGCTGGCAAGTGCAAAAGTGTTGGAAGCATGGTTTGATACGAATCCGTATTTTTTCCCGCAGTAATCGTCTGCCATATGTATTATGTTCTGTAATCCGGGATTGTGACATGGCCGCAACCTCTGGAACAATTCCTTAAGCAGCACCGAGACCTGATCACTTGATATAATAAGCAGTGCAACTACGACAAATATTACTACTGATTTCCACCGGAATTTATATATTACCCAGCCTGCAAGCAACAGATACAAGGGTATCCATTCCCATCTTTTGCTCATAAAAAGCATCACCTTATCCCAGAAAGGGGAGTGGAGGCCGTTAAGAAAAAGGAACAGATCTGTGTCAAGCTTGTTCAGGAACTCAATCATTATAATGGTTAAACTGCAAAAATATAAGATTATTGCAAATAACTAACCAACAATAATTAACAGTCCGTCAATCCTTTCAGCATACTGGTAAATAATCACTTGACAAACAATGCATTTTGCTGTAACTTATTCTAAGTTCGGGCATAGTGTTGCCCGTTGGCAAAAAAATAAAACCCTGGCCATATAATATTATCTCATACAGAGCTTTTAATTCGCTTTGTTATTTGCATTATTATCCTTTAAAATGCAAACTGTGAAATAGTAAATTTAACAAACCTGAAATACGATAACCATGAGAACCCTAAGAAAGCTGCTAATTGCGGCGCTAATAGCTATAAACTGCCATACCCTTCCGGCAACATCAATAGAAGTCGGGGGTTCAATTATAACTGATACTACCTGGAGTGCTGATACTGTCAAAGTTGTTTCTGATATTGTAATCGGCCAGGATGCAACACTTAATATCGAACCCGGAACAAGGGTGGAATTCCAGGATTTTTACAGCTTTGATGTTGAAGGCAGTTTACTTGCGATAGGTGAACCGGGTAATATGATTACTTTTACTGTGGCAGATACTGCCGGGCATTATAATAATACTCATAAGGGATGGGCTGGTTTAAAATTTGATTTTGGAGATTTGAATCAAAACTTAGCAGATACTTCAAAATTAATTTATTGCATTATAGAATATAGCAAAAACAGGGGTATTGAGGTAAGCTATTTTAATAAGTTACATATTTCCAATTGCATAATTAGATATAATATAGGAGGTTTGCTATTTTATTGTTCTGAGTGCATATCTATTAATAATATTGTATACGAAAATAAGGGTGTTACTAAGGGAGGCGGATACCTTTTTTCTCGTTCATACGGCATTAAAATTATTAATAATACTATATTCAATAATCAGGCAGTTTTTGGAGGAGGCATTTGTATATATGATAATATATGGCAAACAATAATAAAAAACACTATTTTATGGAGTAATAGAGCAAGCTATAAGGCCGACCAGGTATATTTAGATTGGGCATATAGTTTATTTGATTATGATCCTGAGTTCCATTATTGCAATATTGAGGGAGGTATAAATGGCATTAATAGTGATGAAGAATGTTTCCCTTTTTATCCGGGAATGGTTGTATATAATAATAATATTAATATGCCTCCCGGTTTTATTGATCCGGCAGGTTGTAATTTTGGACTCGTCGAATCATCTTATTGTATCAATATGGGTGACACAATAACTGATATTTATCAATTTTCTGAAGATATTGCCGGAAATCCAAGGATATATGACGGTGAAGTTAATATCATTGATATTGGTGCTTATGAATACCAAGGGGATCCTGTAAACAGGCCTCCATATATAACTAATACAGAAGATATCCAGATTTTCAGTAATGATACGGCAAAAATGACAGTTGAGTATTTTGATCCTGATATTGATGATACTCACACAATTTCGATAACGACGAACTCCCCTTATATAAGTATAAATAACCTTTCAGGTGACACATCAGGTTCAACTTATCAGATTTTTCATCTATATAACTGGAGAGGTGTTGCAGATATTTATGTAAAAGTAAAGGCCAGCAACGGAGCAAAAGATATAGATACCTTTAGTATTGAAGTTACCAATCATTTCTGCGGGCATATTATTAAAGATATGACCTGGGATGTTGACACAGTAAAGATCACTTGCAATGTGGAAATTGATCGTAATGCAACATTAACGATCAAACCAGGTACCAGGATTGAATTTCAGGATTTTGTTGATTTTACAATCCGCGGCAGATTGCTTGCAATAGGTGAACAAGCTAAACGTATCACTTTTACTGTTGCTGATACTACTGGGTATGATAATAATCCTCATGAGGGATGGACGGGATTAACATTTGATTTTAAAGAGGGAGAGTTAATAGATGATACTTCAAAACTAATTTACTGTATAATAGAATATAGTAAATACAGTGGTATATCTGGCTCTGAAAATTCCAATTTATTTATATCTGATTGTATAATAAGACATAATAATCGTGGAGGATTAGATTTATGTAAAAATTATTGTACATCCATAAATAATATTATTTATGAAAATAAGACTATTTTTGGTGGAGGGGGATATTATTTTTCAGAGCCATACAATATAAAAATCATTAACAATACAATATTCAATAACCAGGCTGCATCCGGTGGAGGTATTCATCTGGATGGATATAAAGACCGGTTTATTGTAAAAAATTCTATAATCTGGGGAAATAAGGCAAGCATTGCAGGTGACCAGGTTTATCTGGATCTGGCAAATAGTATGGATAGTAAAAATCCTGAATTCCATTACTGTGGTATAGAGGGAGGTCTTGATGGCTTTGATATTAAGGAAGGACCCTTTACTGTTGATATGATGGTATATCTGAATAATATCAATATGCCTCCCCGCTTTGTTGATCAAATAAATGGTAATTTTGAACTTACAGATTCGTCTTACTGTATCAATACTGGAGATCCTCTGACAGATATTACTGTTTTCCCGTTTGACATCTCTGGATTTCCAAGAATATATGACGGAGAAGTTGATATCATAGATATCGGAGCCTATGAATTCCAGGGCGAACCCGTTAATATGAAACCTCTACTCGATTTAGTTGGTGATCAGTATTGCCTGGTATCAAATAGTAAGACTATGTCAGTGGATTTCCGGGACGACGATATTGATGATTCACACGCGATCACAGTAACTTCTGATAATTCAAATGTAAAAATTGAGAATCTGTCAGGCAACACAACAGGCTCAACCTATCAATTAGTGCCGGAACCTGGTTGGGAAGGAGAAGCAGATATAGCGATAGACATAGAAGACAGCTATGGTCATATTACATCTGATACTTATCATTTAACAGTATCCAAAGCATACTGCGGAAATATATATTATGACATGACATGGGATCTGGATACGGTGAGGATTATCTGTGATATAAAAGTCAATCAAGGTGCTACTCTTGAAATAAATCCCGGAACAGTAATTGAGTTCCAGGATTTTTACAGGTTTGATGTTGAAGGGGGCTTACTTGCAATAGGTGAACCGGATAAGCCAATTGTTTTCACGGTTGCTGACACTACGGGATATTATAACAACACTCATCCCGGGTGGAATGGTTTAACATTTATTTATAATGTATTGCCTGAAAATGATTCCTCAAGATTAGATCACTGCATTATAGAATATAGCAAAAACAGGGGCATTATAGTAAGAGCTTCAGACAAGTTTTTAATTTCCAATAGTATAATAAGATATAACAGTAACGGCGGGCTATTGTTCCAGGAATCAAAGTGCATATCTGTAAATAACATTGTTTATGAAAATAAAACTATATCGGGTGGAGGGGGATACCGTTTTAGCAAACCCAAAGAAACTCAAATCATTAACAACACAATATTAAATAACCAGGCTCCGAACGGAGGAGGTATTTATATAGAATACGATATATCTGAACATATAATCGAAAATACTATTATCGGGGGAAATAGTGCCAGCAATAAAGGCAGCCAGGTATATCTTTACCGGGTATATAGTCTGGCTGGTTACAGACCGGAGTTCCATTACTGCAATATCGAGGAAGGCCTGGATGGCTTTGATAGTGACGATGAATCCTTTTATCCTGCAATGGTTGAATATCATAATAATATTAATCTGCCTTCAGGATTTGTTGATCAAACAAATGGCATTTTTGAACTTACCGATTCATCCAAATGTATCAATATGGGTGATCCGGCAACCGATATCTCTCAATTCCCTGAAGATATAGCAGGTAATCCAAGGATCTTTGACGATGAGGTAGATATTATTGATATCGGGGCTTATGAATACCAGGGTGAGCCTTTAAACATGCCTCCCTTAATAAGTCAGGTTAAAGATACCCTGATTCATTGGTATGATACATTACAAATGATAGTGGAATATTTTGACCCTGATATTAATGAAGAGTATATAATCTCAATAACAGCTGATTCTCCTTATTTAAGTATTAATAACCTTTCAGGAGATTCATCGGGTTCAACTTATGAGATCATTCCTGCCCATAACTGGATTGGAAATGCAGATATTTATGTTGAGGTTATGGACAACCATGGAGCAAAAGATATAGACACTTTTAATCTGGAAGTTACAAATCATTTCTGCGGGCATATTACAGAAGATATGGTATGGGATATTGATACCGTAAAGATCACTTGTCAAGTTGTAATTGATACTGGGGTAAGATTAACTATCAAACCTGGAACTGTAGTTGAATTTCAGAAATTTAGTTACTATTATGTTATGGGTCAAATACATGCAATAGGTGAACCTGACAATCCAATTGTTTTTACTTCTTCCGATACTACTGGGTATTATAATAATACTCATAAAGGATGGGGTGGAATAACAATTTGTGAACGTAATGAGGGAATAAATGATACCTCAAAAATTTCTTATTCCGTGGTAGAGTATGTTAAACATATAGCAGATATTACTAAGCCTGATACTAGGGGAGCAATATTAATCTGGCCCAATGCAAAGGCTATTATTACTAATTGTCATATAAGATATAATTATGCGCCTTTTTATGGTGCTGCAGGCATAGGTTGTATTTCAAGCCAACCTATTATTAAAAATAATTATATTTATGATAATAGAGGAGCAGGAATTTATTGTGAGGGTGTGAAAAGTTATGCAAATCTATATAATAATATTATTTGCAATAATGAGGGCTCTGGAGTAATATTTTTTAAGTCCAGAATTACGTTAATATATAATAATACAATTTGTAATAATGATCAGGGAGTATATTCCTGGGATTCACATCCAATATTTATTAATAGTATTATTAGGGGCAATACTGAAAATCAGATTTTTTTATATTATTCACAAGACAGTATTCCAGAGTTTTACAACTGTAACATAGAAGGAGGTAAAGAAGCATTTGAAAGTGATGGTTCTATAATTTACTATACATTTGATTATGACACGTATCATAATATTGATGCCACTCCATATTTTATTGATGAGGTCAACTATGATTTTCGACTTACAGATTCTTCATACTGTATCAATGCTGGAGATCCTCTTACGGACATTTCTCAATTTCCCGAAGATATGGATGGAAATCCCAGAATCTATGACGGTACGGCAGATATAATAGACATCGGGGCATATGAATACCAGGGAAATCCTGTAAACAGGCCTCCGTATATAAAAGATACCGAAGACATTCAAATTTTATGCAACAATACGGCAAAAATGACGGTAGAGTATTTTGATCCTGATATCAATAATATTCATACTATTTTAATAACAGCTGATTCCCCTTATGTAAATATAAATAACCTCTCAGGAAATACCTCTGGTTCAATCTATGAGATCATTCCTGCCCATAACTGGAGAGGAAATACAGATATTTATGTTGAGGTTATGGACAACCATGGAGCAAAAGATATAGACACTTTTAACATGGAAGTCACAAATCATTTCTGCGGGCATATTTCGGAAGACATGATTTGGGATATAGATACCGTTAAAGTTGACTGCGATATTGTAATCGATTCAAATGCTACAGTTAACATTGTGCCGGGAACGGTTGTTGAATTCCAGGGAATATACAAGCTGGATGTGAAAGGAAGATTAATAGCAGTAGGCCAATCATCTGATTATATTACTTTTACAACTTGCTATACTACGGGATATTTTAACAACACCCATACAGGCTGGGGAGGGATAATTTTCAACAATACCTGCACTAATAGTGATACTTCAAAACTTATTTTCTGTAATATAGAATATGCAAAGAACACACTATCATACCCGGATTATTACGGAGGAGCAATTGGGATTAAGAATTTTTCAAAACTGGTTATTTCCAATTGCCTGATAAGATATAATTATGCAGAATACGGTGGAGGAATAGCTATTTGTAATGCCCAACCCATAATAAAAAGCAACTATATCCTATATAATGAGGGGAGTGCAGGAGCGGGAATCTATATTAATTGTTACGCAAAACTTCAGAATAATGTAATATGTAATAATAATGGCGAGGGTATTTATCTTTCAGGTGCTTCACCTGAAATTATAAACAATACTATTTGTTACAATAATGAGGGTCTTTCTTGTGGATTCGGTTCAAATCCAGTCATAAAGAACAGTATTTTATGGGGCAATTACCTTAATCAGATTTTCCAGTATAAATTTAACAACCATCCGGAAATTCAATATTGTGATATACAGGGAGGATTAGATAATATAGTAAATAATTCCACTATTTATGTATATGAGAATAACCTGGACATGGATCCTTATTTTACGGATATTGATTTATTGGACTACAGCCTGTCGGACAGCTCATCCTGTATTAATGGCGGCACTCCTGACACAACGGGATTACACCTGCCTGCTTCTGACATTGCCGGAAACCCAAGAATACTGGGCGGTACAATTGATATCGGCGCATATGAGTCTACCGTTAATTTCGCCCCTTCGGATATTCTGCTGTCAGGTAACCGGATTGATGAAAATGTTCTACCAGGTTCAGTAGTCGGATTTTTCTCAACAATTGATGCCAATGATGCCGATACACATATATATTCATTTGCTGCGGGTAACGGGACTGATGACGCTGATAACGGCAATTTTATTATTTCGGCAGATACCTTGAAAATATGTATTTCGACAAACTATGAAGGGAAAAACACTTTCAGGATATATGTAAGAACAACGGACAACGGGGTAAATAGCCTGAGTTGCTGTAAAGCATTTATTATACTGGTTAATGACATAAACGAACCTCCCGCAATAGAGCCACAAGCATTCAATATCGATGAAAACAGTCCAGTTGCCACAATTGTGGGTACTCTAACGGCCACTGAGGTAGATCAGGCACAAATCCTGACTTATTCCATACTCTCGGGAAATACGGGTAATGCATTTGCACTGGACCTGCTTATGGGAGAGATTTCTGTAAATAATTCAGTTGTACTGGATTATGAGACCACTCCTGTAATCGGACTGACAGTTCAGGTGCAGGATGATGGGCCCGGAAATTTAACAGATAGTACATTAGTAACTATTAATCTTAATGATGTATATGAACCTGTACAATTGAAGAACATTACATTTGACATATTTAAGATATACCCGAATCCTGCAAGAGATTATATTTATATAGAATTTTCAAATGAAGATTATAAAAAGCTGCTGGTAGAAATAAAATCAGTCAGCGGATCTTTGCAATATCAATTGCTGGTAAAAGAACCGTCAGCCCTTCGAAGGATTGAGATTGACCTGTCCGGTCTGCCGGAGGGATTATACATATTGAATTTAAGCAATAATAAAGTTTTAATAACCAAGAAGTTAGAGATAATAAGATAAATGCAATTCGATTTCTGAGATTCCCTGAGTAAGTATAGGAAGGAGTAAGATGTTAGCGAAATATAAGATTATTTAAACTTTTTTCTGAAAGCGCCGGGGGAATAATTCATCTGGGATTTGAAATTCTTTGAAAAATAATAGCGGTCACAGAAGCCGCATTGTGCAGCAACCGACTCAATACTCTCGTTTGTATGCTGCAGAAGGACACTGGCTTTTTCAATTCTCTTCCTGTTTATGTATCGCTGCGGTGATATCTTTATTTCATTCCTGAAAAGCCTTATAAAACTGTTGATTGCCATATTTACATAACCTGCAAGTATCGGATTGGCAAGTTTTTTCTCAAGGTTTTCCTCTATCAGGTTTAATACTGACAGAATACGCATGTCAGAAGATACCAGCTTCCAGAGAGTATCGGGTATCCCTGAAAGTGCCTCTGAAATAAGAGTATATGCATCAAGGTTATGCTGAAATGAATATTTTTCAAATTCTCCGGGCAGGAATTTTATTATCCTCTCAATCCTTTTTTGCATCTCTTCACTGACTTTGGCAGCATATATACTCGGAGGAATAGCATCAAACGGCATTCCAAGGTTGAAATGTATATACAGGTGCAATACCAGCTTTTTTGAGATGAGCATCTCTTCAGAATCATTGCTTCTTATCCTGTCACCATGCAACAGGTATTCGGTATCACTCTCCCTGATATCATCTATCCTGCTTGAAAACGGGGTCTGGGGGGAGATTAAATAGATGTAATCCGGACTTAAATCATATTTCTTCCCCTTAAAGGAGACTGAGGCTCCCTCGTTTTTATTCCAGTAAAGGCGCCAGTAAGGGAATGCCATATTAGTACTTTCCCAGTGCCTGAGCCACCAGTACCTGCAGCATATGATTTTAATATTCAGTCTTAAGAACTGCTGGACGATACCTGAGGGATCACCCTGCGGTGGTACTGAGTAATACTTCATGAAATTTCAATGTTAGAATAATACACAAAACTGATGTTATTTTGCATTTATTTAAACAACTGCTTAATATACTTTTGTGTAATAAAATAGTATTCTCTGTTGTGCAAAAGTATAAAAAGACAATAAAATTCTAACCTAAATCTGTCAATTATGAAAAAAAGTGTACTCTTCTTAGCATCAATTATGCTTGTTTATCTGTTCCTGGCTAAGAATGTTCAGGGGCAGGAAAAAGTCACCGGTGGCAACATGGAGGATGGGGGAGCATGGACCATCACCAACAAGGGCGAACCCACGGAGGAACCGGACTACACATTCAACTATACAGGCGATGTACCGTCAGCAGGCAGCGGTGGATGTCTTCGTATCCAGGGTTACATGGAGCCGGGAGGTGTGGATGCACAGATTGACTCATATTGCTTCCAGGAAGTATTGCTTACTGCAGGAAAAACCTACATGTTCACAGGGGCTTTCAAGGATATTTCCCCCGACAATGTCTATAATTTCTGGTGTGAGGTAGGAATATCACTTGAGCATCCCGACAGCAATAATATAGACTATATTGTTGGAATAAATACGTGGGACGGCTGTGGTCCCGGTCTTGACGGCACCTTCCAGGATGACTACTGCAAGTATGACGGACCCCTGTATACTGTATCGGATACACTTGAAGGTGATGTAACATTTCACCTGTTGGTTTTGACCGGTATGTGGGATAACGGACAGGATCCCCGTGAATTTGATGTGCTTATAGACGAATTCAGCCTTGTTGAATATGAAGAAAGCGGGGCAAGGAACATTGAAGCTGGTATTAACGGTAGTACGGCATTATTATATAATTATCCTAATCCTTTTGGTGAAAGTACTACAATCACTTACACTGTACCCGAAAAATGTGATGTAAGACTGACAGTTTATAATATTCTTGGTGAGGAGATAGCTGTACTTGTCAATGAGAAGATGTCAAAAGGTACATACAATATACAGTTTGATGGTTCTGATCTTGCCAATAATGTCTATTTCTGCACTCTGAAAATAAATGATGAAACTATCACAAGGAGGATGATTTTATCAAAATAGGCATTTGGTAATTTTTCATCAGAAATTAACATAATCAGCGTGTCAGCTCTCTCCAGAGAAGATCTTTCAGCTTGCCTATGTTGTACATGGTAACCGACGATATGAAAACATAAGGTATCGCCGGCAGGTCCTTTCTAATATCCTCCATAAGTTCATCATCTGTTAGGTCTGATTTTGTTATTGCCAGTATTCTTTTTTTATCAAGCAGCTCGGGATTATATTTCTTCAGCTCGTTAATCAGAATTTTGTATTCACTGTGAACATCGTTACTGTCAGCAGGGACCATAAATAGCAAGGTGCTGTTACGTTCGATATGGCGCAGGAATCTTAGTCCCAGTCCTTTTCCTTCGCTGGCCCCTTCAATGATGCCCGGTATATCTGCCATAACAAATGATTTGTTGTCTTTATATGATACAATGCCCAGGTTTGGTGTAAGAGTGGTGAAGGGGTAGTCGGCGATTTTAGGTTTTGCGGCGGAGATCACTGACAGAAGAGTAGATTTCCCCGCGTTAGGGAATCCGACAAGACCGACATCGGCCAGAATTTTAAGTTCCAGTATGTACCACCCTTCAATTAACGGTTCCCCGGGTTGTGCATATCTGGGAGTCTGATTCGTTGCTGACTTGAAATGAGTGTTGCCTAATCCTCCTCTTCCGCCTTTAACCATGATATGTGACTCGTTATGCCTGATAATCTCAAAAAGTATTTCATTGGTCTCTGCATTTTTGGCTACCGTGCCCAGAGGGACCTCGATGATACTGTCTTTACCGTCAGCACCTGTCTTTAGAGCTTTTGAACCGCTCTGTCCGTTCCCGGCAAATATGTGCTTCTTATACCGAAGGTGCAGAAATGTCCACAGGTGGCTGTTGCCCCTGATAATTATGTGTCCGCCCCTGCCTCCGTTGCCACCGTCAGGCCCTCCCCTGGAAGTAAATTTGTCGCGGTGCAGATGCACTGAACCAGCACCGCCCTTGCCTGAACGGCAGAATATTTTTATGAAATCTACAAAGCCTGATTCTGACATGTTTTGCCGAATATGCAGTTATGAAGACTAAAGATCGCTAATGGTCTCGCAAATCCTTTCAAAAATTTTTTCTATAGTGCCCATACCGCTGACATAACGGTATTTACCCTGCTCATTATAGTAGTCTATCAGGGGGGCGGTTTCGGTATTATATACTTTAATCCTGTTTTCTATTATTGATATATCCCGGTCATCACTTCTTCCTGCAATTTTACCCCTGTTCAGAAGCCGGCTGACTAACTCTTCATGGTCGACAGAAAGCATTATCATAGCTTTTATGCGTATTGCCTTTTTTGACATAAGTTCGTCAAGTGCTTTTGCCTGGGCCGTTGTCCTGGGAAAACCATCAAAGATAAATCCATTGGCATCGGGATTCTGATCAATTTTTGTCTCAATCATGCCAATGACTACCTTGTCGGAAACGAGCTCTCCTTTGTCCATATACTTTTTAGCCTGAAGTCCCAGTTTAGTTTTACCAGCCAGCTCACTTCTCAAAATATCACCTGTCGAAAGATGTATAAGATCATACTTTTCAATAATTTTTTCTGCCTGGGTTCCTTTCCCTGCACCTGGAGGCCCGAATAATACGATGTTCAGCATAGGATAATAAATATTTAAAGGGTTATACAATTATTAATCGTCAGTCATGACATAGATATCTTTCAGGTTCCTTCCATATCCTTTATAGTCTAATCCATAACCTGCGACAAAATTATCCGGTATTTCTATTCCAATGTAATGGGGTTTGCTATCCCTGTCAAAGCTGCCCGGTTTAAAAAGAAGAGCTGCAATTTTAATGTCTCCGGGCCCATAACCTTTAAGTTGTTTAAGTATGTTGTCAATGGTAAAACCGGTGTCTATGATATCTTCAAGAATAACCACCGTCTTGTCTGAAATATCTTCATCGAGACCTATAAGTCTTTTTATACTACCTGATGAGGAAGAGCCCTCATAGGTTGCAAGTTTTAAAAATGATATCTGGCATTCGAAATCTATTCTCCTTATTAAGTCAGATACGAACATAAAAGCCCCGTTAAGAATTCCCAGAAAAATTACGTTCCTGCCATGTAAATCCTTACTCATCTGATCTGCCATACGAATTACCGATTCCCGGATTTTGGCGGAGCTTACCAGTAGCCTGAATTCTTTGTCAACTATCCTTATTTTATCCATTGATTTGGCCGGAATTTTTATATATTGCGAAAATACAAATTCCAGGGTTAATAAGTTATAAGTTCGTAACTTACAATAATTATTATTTTTATATTTATATAAAATTAAGAAATTAAATATCAATGAAACCACAAGTTAGCATAATTATGGGCAGCACGTCTGATCTGCCGGTGATGGAAAAAGCTGCGGAAATTCTAAATAATTTTAAAATATATTTTGAAATGAATGCCCTTTCTGCACACAGAACCCCCGGAGATGTTGAAAAATTTGCAAGGAATGCTGAATCGAGGGGTATAAAGATAATAATTGCCGGGGCAGGAATGGCAGCTCATTTGCCGGGTGTTATTGCTTCAATGACCAGCATACCCGTAATAGGTGTTCCTATAGATACGTCTCTCCGTGGTATGGATGCATTATTGTCAATTGTACAGATGCCTCCCGGTATACCGGTCGCAACAGTTGGTATTAATGCTGCCCAGAATGCAGGGATTCTTGCTTGCCAGATTCTTGGCTTGTCTGACAAAAAAATTGCAGAAAAACTTATCGATTTCAGACAGAATCTTAAGGATAAAATTACCGGGGCAAATCAGGAACTTTCAAAAGTTAGGTATGATTATAAGGTTGACAGTTAGTATTTATGCTATACTATTTATTTGTCCGTTTACCTATGCTGCCAATGATAATTATCCTTGCGGAGCAAGAGCATCCGGACTGGCAAACTCGGGTGTCGTACTGGCTGACTTATGGTCGAATTACCATAACCAGGCCGGACTGGCGAAGATTGAAGATCTTACCCTGGGCTTTCATTATGAAAATAAATATGTTGTATCCGAGTACGGATTACATGCTTTGGCACTCGCAATTCCTGTCAATAAAGGTACAATAGGTGCAAGCATTTCTTTTTTCGGGTATTCAAAATATAATGAAAGCAAAATATCCCTGGCTTTTGGAAAACCTTTCGGAAAAAAATTTGCTGCAGGAATACAATTGGATTTACTTAATATCCATCAGGCAGAAGATTATGGGAACAGGACTACCCTGGCCGTTGAGGCAGGCATACTGGCCGAACCCGTCGAGGACTTGCTTATAGGAGCCCATGTTTATAATCCGACAATGTCTTCATACCATACATTTGAGGCTGAGGCAGTACCCACAATATTCCAGGTGGGAGCAGGATATTATTTTACAGAGAAGCTGCTTATCGTTATTGAGACTGAAAAAGATATAGAGCGGAAAGCTATCTTTCAGTGCGGTGTTGAATATCATTTAATTAAGAGCATTTATGCACGATTTGGGTTATCCACATCTGAAATATCAAGCTATTCATTTGGTGTAGGTTTTGTTTATAAAGGAGTTAATGCTGATTTTGCTTTCTCTCAGCACCAGATACTTGGATATACTCCACATGTATCGTTAAGTTATTCATTCGGGTAGAAAAAACTGTTAAAACTTTATGTATTATCGTTATTTTGTAATTTTTGTTATTTACCTGATAACCGTTGCCAGCTCAGGGGCACAAGACCAGACATTTGAGAAATACGAATCCATGGAAGATCTGGCAGAAGCTATCTATTCAGAAACGGATCTGCAGATCGATTATTCGACCCTCTTTGATGATTTATATTATTACTATGAGAATCCCATAAACTTAAATGCTGCAAGTTATGACCAGTTAAAGAAGCTATATATTTTAAGTGATTTTCAGATACAGTGCCTGCTGGATTATATCAAGGGAAACGGAGCCATAGTAAGTATCTATGAATTACCATATATATATGGATTTTCACAGAAAGAAGTAAAATTTCTGGCACCCCTTATTTCTCTGGAACCTGTTAAAACCAGCGGACCTGTTATGCTTAAAGATGCATATAAATACGGACAGCATGACATAATATTGAGGACACAGCGTGTATTGGAACAACAAAAGGGTTATTTGCCTGTCAGTGATTCAATACTGCAAATTAATCCGCATACAAACAGGTACCTGGGGGATCCGTACAAGTTGTATGTGAGGTATAAATACAATCTTAAAAACAGGATCTATTTTGGCCTGACTGCTGAAAAAGATGCGGGTGAAGAATTTTTTAAGGGTTATAATAAGAGCAACTTTGATTTCTGCTCGGCACATCTTCAGATCAATAATACAGGTGTTTTTAAAAAGATACAGATTGGGAACTATCATTTGCAGTTCGGACAGGGATTGACTTTATGGAGCGGACTGGCGTCAGGTAAATCTGCATATGTCCTGAATATTAAAAAAAGGGCGGAAGGTATTAAATCCTATGTGTCAGCAGATGAAAATATTTTTTTCAGGGGAGCCGCAACTACTTTATCTGCAGGAAGCTTTGATATTACCTTATTCTACTCACGTAAAAAAAGGGATGCCAATATTATCGATACTATAAGACCGGGTTTTTACGAATTTTCAACTTTTCAAAATACGGGATATCACAGAACACCCTATGAAAACTATGATGAGAAAGTTATAAAGGAATCGGCATATGGCGCCAATATTACTTTCAGAAGAGACTACTGGTCACTTGGGACAACCTTTGTGCATTATGAGTTTGGGGGGGAACTGCGGGAATCGGAACGGGTATATAATAAATTTGACTTTAGTGGTTCACAGGTTACTAATATAGGGATTGATTACCAGGCAAACATTAAGAATATAAGCCTCTTTGGGGAGGCTACCTCAGGAAATAGTGCCCTGGGCACAATAAACGGTGCTGTTGTTTTTGTAAACAACCTGGTATCATTCTCGGCCTTTTACCGCTCATACCAGAAAGATTTCTTTACACACTATGGCAATGCCCTGTCTGAAAATTCATATGATGCAAATGAAAACGGATTTTATGTGGGAACGGAAATTCAACCCTTCAGGTACTGGAAAATATCAGCCTACTCCGATATATACAAGTTCCCCTGGCTTAAGTATAATGTCAGTGCTCCTTCTATGGGAACGGACTTTTTCTTCAGGCTCGATTATACCGCCGGGAATAATTTTGAATCGTATCTCAGAATAAATTACGAACGGAAATATGAAAACAACAATGAAGAAGATACATTGATTGTAAAACCTTTTGAGGTGAATAACTTTAAAATAAGGATTCATATGTCTTATTCATTAAGCAGTAATTTTCAACTAAGGAACAGGGTAGAACTGAACAGGATTAACAGGGGAAATGAATCTCCTGATAACGGGTATTTGCTGTACCAGGACTTGATTTATAGTACAAAGAAACTACCTCTTACAATATATTTCAGATATGCATTGTTTGATACCGACAGTTATTACTCAAGGATTTATGCATATGAGAATGATCTGCTTTATGCATATTCAATTCCGGCGCTTTATTTCAGGGGGGTACGGACTTATGTAATGTTAAAATACTCTGTTTCACGTCATGCTGACATATGGATGAAATATACACGTACTACTTATGCCGGGAGAGACATCACAGGCACAGGTTTAAATGAGATTGACGGCAATATAAAATCGGAAATAAAGTTTCAGCTAAGAGTCAAATTTTAGAACTTTCTCAGGGTTATGCTGCGGCGAAATTTTTTGAATAATTCAATATACAAGATAAGCTTCAGGTTTTTGGCATTAAGTTTTTTCTTAAATTTCAATGTAGAGTAATTAAAATATTCGCTTACACTATAAAAGGTATCTTTTCCAAGCTTTCTCAGGCACTCATAACTTTTGTAACGCAAGTAAGGTGCCAGGTTCTTACCTCTGAACTCGTGCATGGTATACATACTGAACAGGTATGCTTCATTGTTCTTAAGCCTTATAAAATGGGGTGTGAAATTACAAACATCAAAATCAATCCACATAAAGGCTGCAATTTCTCCCTTATATTTTAAACTGATACATTTTTTCCCTTCTTTTAGATTTTCAAGTAATATCCCGGTATTGTACCCGTCTGCTCTTGTACCAATTATTATCATATCATCGCGACCGAGAAACTCAAGTGTATAATCTGCTTTGTCTCCCTCAATTAAAGGCGGACCATTATTGGTTAATCCCTCCTGGACCCAATAGTAGGGCCTGAATTCCATTCCTATGCGCGACAAGATATTTCTAAATACTTGCAGGACAAGGCCGTAGCGCACCTTATTCCATAACCATTGCAGCTTTGAGATTCTTGCATCTTTAGCAAGTGTCATTTTTTATTTGTTTTTTTATCGGTACGACCGTATAATCCACTTCCTGGTTCAAGATTCATCTTGCTTCTGAATTCGGTAGCTGTCATCACTTCCCTTTCATTGGCTCCGGCTATAACGTGAATCCTTTTTATCAGGTCAATATTGCGGGCCAGCTTTGTCCTTGAGGAGTTAAAATATATATTGTCCTCAAGTCCGACCCTCACACCCCCGCCAATGGCTATTGCGACCGAATTCATTATAAGCTGGTTATCGCCAATGCCTGCAAGGCTCCATAAAGAATCCGCCGGCAGGTCTCTGATCATAATTCCTGCATGCAGCATATCTGCCTGTGCACAGGCTATATTTCCCAGCAAAAGATTGAAATAATGAGGAGGCGTTATTAGTCCCTTTTTCTCCAGGTATTTGGCATAGTTTATCATCCCGGCATCAAATGCCTCAAGTTCCGGCACTATACCGCGTTCCTTCATTTTAGCCGCCAGGTCCTGTATCATTTCAGGCGTATTAACACTGGCTATTTTATTAAAGTTTAAAGAACTTAAGGTAAGGCTTCCTAAATCGGGTTTTAAAGATCCTTCAAGTTGCAGGACATCAGAACGTTCTTCAAATTTATGAAAGGTGCGGCCGCTAAGGGAAACACAAATAGCAAGATAGGGAGAAAATTTCCTTATACCTTCAATAATTTCGGCATATATTTCTTTCTTATAAGTTGGCTCTCCTGTCCCGGGATCCCTTGCGTGAATATGTACTTTGGTTATACCGATCTCACAAGCGTGATGCACGTCTTCGACAATCTCAGAAACACTTACGGGAACATGCGGAGTTAATTCCTTTGTTGGTATCATCCCTGTGGGAGTAAAATCGATTATTAGCTTTTCTGACATATGCATTCTGTTTAAAAAATTACTACTTACAGGTTTAAAAGTACGGTAAATTTAATTATGAAAGGATTTTTTCTGCCTTTAAAAAGTTTGTATTCTACCGGCACTGTTATGGAGATGGAATTTCTAGCAATACTCTCTATTTACTGCAGACAATAACAAATTCCTTTGAGCAGGCATTAAGCGGGTTTTCGCTGTAATCCCCGAAAATGTTCACCAGCGTGAGCCTGGAGAGCTTTACCAGATGTTCAATCTCATACCTGAAGAACAGGCGCATCTTGAGGTTCCATTCTTTTTCTATTTGCCTGTTATCCTCGTCCCATACAAATTTCATTGTTACATAAAGAAGCTGATTTACGATATCTGTTCTTGAAGACACGGTACGCCTGACTTTTTTCCCGGGCTCATATTCCCCCTCAAAATCGGTCAGATTATCTATACCTTCAGCCATAAGTTTTGGATCGGGCACGAACAGGTCAAAAATAAACAAGCCCTTATCATTAAGGTGCTCATATACATTATTAAGAAAGGCAATCTGCTCTTTTATTTCAAGCACATGGGCAAATACGCGGAAGGGCGCAACAATAAGGTCGAACTTTAAGTCCAGCTTCATTTTACCGGCGTCGCCGGTCAATACTCGGTAGTGATCTTCTGGGGTCAGCTTTTTCTTTAAAACATTAATCATACTTTTGCTGATATCTATTCCATAGATGTCGGCACCCTTTGCAAGGGCATCGGTAAAGAACCTTCCTGTGCCAACTCCGATTTCCAGAACTTTGCCTTTTGTGCCAAGTATTTTATTAATAAAGTATCCGGTGTCAACTTCCGAACGCACTTTCTTATAAACCAAATCGTAAAAGCGGGCAACAAAATCAGGGTATTCGAATGAACCTTGCATAATTAAATACTAATCTTAATCGGCACTGATAAACTTTGACAGTAATTTTATGTATGCAGCCTGGTAATAGATCGCTGGTTCACTGAGCTCCCATGAAGCCTCGGGGTAGCCATCATTGAAGTCCATGTAACATTTTTGCAGGGGTTGCTTTGATATTTCTGTTACTGTGCCATTGTACCTGAAATTGGGCCCGCCGGGAATGAGTCCCGGTATAGGATTCCCATCCCATTCCGAACCGTTTCTGAACCAGTCATGATATATTTCATCAGTGCATAAGTCAGCTCCATACCTGTACATGTTACTTATATAAACTATGCCTAAGGGATTAACACCATGAAAATAGTGAAGGATCCCCAACGCCCGGTTTAAATATTTATCCTTGTTATTACCATAAAGGTTATAGGTTATAAAGTCATAGTTTGCAGCTCCAAGGGCAGCACGCGGATTATTTGATCCCCAGTTATAAAGTGTCATGGGGATGTAAGCCATATAAAGGTCATCCTGTGGCCTGAACTGAAAAAGGTGCAGTCCGTATCCCTCCTTTTTGCGCTGCGCAAGGATCTCATTCCTGGCATTTTCATCAGCAGCTGCAAGAGTTGTGTAATAAAGCAGTGCATCCCCAACATGACTGAAATATAAATAGGAATAGATATCATAGAAAGGAGAGGTTATATAAAATCTGTTTTTTACGACTTCGTTATACTTCTCTTCACCTGTAAGGGCAAAAAGATAAATGGCCGCAACCACTTCCATCTCATCCTGTTTTTCAAGGCCGATATCAGCATCCCCCGACTTTATTTCCTGGCTGTCGCAGGTATCCGACCTCGGATTATTATGATACCAGTACCATGCTTTAACAGAACGTTCTTTTAAATCGCTTGCGTATTCTTTTAATTCAGGATATTTTGAGAATACCAGTGCCGCGTGGGCAAACATTCCGGCAGTGGCAATTGTGGAGGATGAACACTCGGGCCCATAATAGCGGGGGCGCTTATCGGCACTCGGCGGAGTTACCGTGTTATAATCTATATTTCCCAGCTTAATTAATACCCCGCCGTCACCCTGCTGCATCTTTTTTATCCACTCCAGCTCGTATCTTACTTCATCAATAATATCCGGAATGCCGTTACCTGATTCGGGAATATTGAAATCGTCCGTAAAGATACCGGGATTCTGCTGGTAAGATGTCAGTAGCATATGAACCGGACTCGCAGCAAAAGTTACATATTTATTATAGTCACCGGCATCCATCCACCCCCCTGAAAGATCCTTTGCAGTGGCCTTGTTACCCTTATCATACAGATATATGGCCTCCTTATCCTGTCCTTTCCCCATGAAGGCTGCCGCATCAGTCCACGGATCTTCGGCATAAGGTTTTTCCTTGGGAGAGTTCAGGCGCTGATAGTAAAACACGCGCATTACTGCATTTAGAATATCTTTATAAACATTTTTTGCTATCGTAAACTTGTATGACCCCACTTCTTTCTGCTTATCATAAACATAATATTCACCTTCTTGCTTTACCTCGCTGAAATCAAACCACCATCCCTTATCACCTGCTGTAAAATCAACAGCCCCCTTGTTCCATTCTGCTAAGCTTCCCGAGTAAACAACTTCATCGTTATCCCATTTGCGAACTTCATAAACTGTGCCCGGAATAAACTCATCATCAGCGTTAAACCCTATTTGTGGATTGACAATGACGGCAACTTTTTTATCATCTGTACGGTAACCGAACTGATCGACCATTATGTATTTTTGTATACTATCCGGTTTTGCAAACAAGCCTGTAGCAATGATAAATAATACCATGCAGGTAGCAGTATGTTTTTTATGGTCAGTCATGATAACCTCCTGTTTAAAATAAATCAATAAATCATATAAAAATAAAAATCATTATGAATATAATAATTCGGATTATAAAAAAGCAGGTTAACCTGCATAAAAATTAATTCAACATCCCTGAAAATAATTACCGTAATGGTTCGACAGCATAACCTTCATTTATCAGTATATTAATAATACCTTCTTTACCAGGTAAATGTCCGGCCCCTACAGCAATAAATGTTGACTGTTCATTAATCATTCTTTGAATTCTCTCTGCCATCTTTATATTCCTGTCGGTTAATAGATTTTTCTTAATCATGACCATAGACTTATCTTTTTGCATCGTCTCCAGAAGATCATCAAGCCGGGCAGACTGATATAACCTGATAATATTTTCAATATCCTCATGCGCCTGATCAATATTCCTGAAATAGTCAATTATATATTCATAAGGTATGCTATCCATGATTTCCAGTTGTTCTTCAATAGTTTCAATGCCTATGATTTTTTTATCAAGTTCTTTTGCTTTATTGTAAAAATATTCATCAACAGAGACATCGACATCGTTGGCAAACTGGTAATTCATTACAAGAGATAATAAGATGACTGGTTTAAACCTGTCAAAGAGTGATATATCAAGTCCGATTATATCTTCAACGGCTGTCTTAACGAGCTGATATTCCTCATCTTTAAAAAGGTTTTTAAGTGTCTGATCACCGGGGAGTATCATTCTCTGCGATAGCAATATTATGTTTTCAGTATTTAAGTCTGCTTCCAGTGCGAGGGCTTCACATTTTTCAAATGCTGCCATAACGGAATCATTGAACTCAAATACCCTTTTATCCTTAACATGTATAGTCCCGTATAGATAGGAGGCAGCCCCAAGATCATCGCCTGTTATTTTCCACAGTAAGGACTGGGCGTGAACTTCCAGTATGTAAATATTACAGGAAACAAGTAAAAACAGAACGATATATAGTTTTTTGAGCATTGCCATCCTGGTCATTAACTTTGTTAAGTGGTTATATTAACAAATATGGCAATATTAGTTAAAAGAATCGCAATTATTAATTGACTTATATTTCTTGAGGTTGATTTCATTTTACATATAATAATTTATTTTTGTATTATTAACGGTAAGTTATGTAATAAAAAGGAGACCTTCAAGTGTCGGATTTTCATAAAATCGGGTATTGTGGTCTTTACTGCGGGGCATGCAGATTAGAAATATAAATTTAATAAGCATAATTATGAAAAAAAAGAATAAATACAACAGGCGCGGATTTTTATCAAAGGCAGCTGCAGGAGCAGCATCGGCCGGACTATTAAGTGTGACGGGCAGCACATTTTCAGCTTTCGGCCGGGAAGAACCAGCCTCAGCCAATGATAATAAGTTCGTTTACCGTACACTTGGCAAAACAGGGATACAACTACCTGTAGTAAGCATGGGAGTTATGAATACAGGTAATCCAAACCTTATCAGGGCAGCACTGGATGCCGGCATAGTTCATCTTGATACAGCTCATGGTTATCTTAAAGGAAAAAGTGAGGTTATACTCGGAGATATATTAAAGGAAAGGCCAAGGGATTCTTTTTTTATTTCAACAAAAATACAACCTGAATGGGATAATTCCGAAGGCTGGAATACTAGAAAAGTATCTTCGGAGTCTACAAAGGAGCTGTACCTTGAGAAGCTTAATACGAGTTTAGAGCGGCTGCAACTGGATTATGTGGATATATTATATTTTCATGCCGTAAATACCAGGGAAACCGTCCTTACCGAAAGACTCATTAACGCGTTGACAACAGCAAAGAAGCAGGGTAAAATAAGATTTATAGGAATGTCATTTCATGAAAATTTTCCTGAACTTATAAGGGCAGCAATTGACAGTAAGGTTTATGAAGTTATTCTTACCGTCTATAACATTCAGATGTATGGATGGCAGGAAATGGACCAGGCACTTGCTGAAGCTGCTGATGCCGGGCTCGGCATAATAGCTATGAAAACGCAGGCCGGAGGTTACTGGGACAAGGAGAGGCAGCACCCTATAAATATGAAGGCTGCATTAAAGTGGTCCCTTCAGAATGAGAATATATGCACTGCCATTCCCGGCATGACAACATTTGATCAGCTTAGCGAGGATATGTCAGTAATGGAAGATCTTAATCTTACGCCGGAAGAAATAAAAGATCTTCAAAAGGGCCAGGAAATGGGATTGACGGGCATGTTCTGCCCGCAGTGCGGAAAATGTGTTGCAAAGTGCCGTAAAGGACTGGATATACCTACTCTTATGAGATCATATATGTACGCATACGGCCACAGGAACCTGGCAGTTGCAAGGGAAACAATAAATCAGGTAAATTTGAATGGAGCACCCTGCATTGATTGCCACAATTGCACTGTGGATTGCACAATGGGATTTGATATAAAGGACAGGGTATCTGATATTGCCAGGTTAAAGAATGTACCTGAAGAGTTCCTTATTTGAAATAATTTATAAACCGCTAAATACAGAATTATGAAAACATCAGAAAAAATATTAAGAAGAAGATATAAATATATAATGATTGGATTGATCTGTCTTTTAAGTGTCCTTACCTTATATTCACAATCACCTGTACCCCAGGATGCGGAGCTGGAAAAAATTGCAGAAGGATTTCAGTTTGTCGAGGGACCTGTCTGGATTGACGGTGTGGGATTGCTTTTTAGTGATATACCTGCAAATACAGTATATAAATGGACAGCTGATGGAGGAGCTGTTTCGTATCTAAGCCCCTCGGGAAATTCAAACGGACTGGCACTGGACTTGCAGGGCCGTCTACTTTTAGCCCAGCATGGTAACCGCCGTATTGCTCGAATAGAAGAGAACGGAACTGAAACAGCCCTTGCTACACACTATAATGGCAAGCGCCTTAACAGTCCGAATGATATTGCTGTAAAATCCGACGGTTCCATATTTTTTACCGATCCTGCATATGGAATATCTGCCGGACAGGAAGAGCTGGATTTTTCAGGAATTTACAGGATAAGTCTTTCGGGAGTTTTGCAATTGCTGGATAGTACCGTAGCATGGCCAAATGGCATAGCTTTTTCACCTGACGAGACAAAGCTTTATGTTGGAGATTCAGAGGCACATATAATTTATGTATACGACGTGACAGACGATACCCTTATTGCTAACAGGCAGCAGTTTGCTTTTATGAACGCCTCCGGTAGTACTGACGGCATGAAGACGGATGAAGACGGACATTTGTTTTCCACCGGCCCCTTTGGGATATGGGTATATGCTCCGGATGGTACTGTGCTTGATACTATAGAGGTACCCGGACAAACAACAAACTGTAACTGGGGCGACGATGACATGAAGACCCTTTATATCACCTCAGGAACAGCAGTATATCGAATACGTATTGGCGAGCCTAATATATCATCTGTTGATAACAAACAGGATACCTATAGATCACAAGGTCAGTTTTACTTTTACCCCAATCCCTTCCACAGTGAAACAACAATTTTCTATACAATACCCTGTGACAATTACATATCACTAAAGGTTTATGATGTTTTGGGCAACGAGCTTGAAACCCTGGTTGACGAGAAGATGGGGGCAGGAAAACATAAGATAATTTTTAATGCCGCTATTCTCACAAGCGGCGTTTATTTTTGCAGGCTGCAGGCCGGGAATGATTTCATCGAATCACAAAGAATACTATTTCTCAGGTAGGAGGGTTAATTCTATTTATAACAAAATCCATTCCTAATTGGAATCATTTTATATACCCGCTGTCAGTAATAATTGTTTATTTTTAGCCAAAATAATAATTATGAAAACACGCTTCATTTTGTTACTTATATTAATGCTATTGTTCATATCCTACCGATGTTCCACCGGTCATAAAGGGATTAAACATATTAAAAATGGGATAGAGATTGAAACAAAAGGATTGAACCTGAAGGTCCGGTTTTATTCTGACAACATTGTACGTGTAGTTAAATGGCTGCCGGGCGGTTCACCTCAAAAGCTGAGCCTGTCTGTGATTCTGGACAGCCTGCCTGAATTGGACATCAGCATGCAGGAAAAGTCAGGGTATATAAAGGTCAGCAGCAGCAAACTCATATTACGCATAGCAAAGAATGACGGCAGAATAGAGTTCTTTGATAAGGATAATGAAATTATCCTTAATGAATATGGAAAGCCTGCATTCACACCGGTTGAATATAATGGTGATAAATCTTTTAATGTTCAGCAGAAATTCAGGTTAACCCCTGATGAAGGCATATACGGACTTGGTCAGCATCAGGACGGGTACATGAACTACAGGGGGCGTACGGTAAACCTGGTACAGACCAATACGGATGCGGTAAATCCGTTCATAATATCGACAAGAAAGTACGGGATATTATGGGACAATTACTCAAAGACAGTTTTTGAGGATGGTACCGAAACTTCACTATGGTCGGACATGGGGGACAATATTGACTATTATTTTATTTACGGGAATACCATGGATGATGTTATAGCGGGTTACAGGAACCTCACGGGGCAGGCGCCGATGTATGGCAAATGGGCATACGGATACTGGCAAAGCAAAGAGCACTATAAAGATCGTGATGAATTGCTCGGTGTTGCTCAAGAATACCGCCGACGCAAGATACCCGCTGACAATATCATTCAGGACTGGTTCTATTGGGAGGGGAATGAAAACTTCAGCCAGATGTTTTTTGATCCCAAGAGATACCCGGAACCAGCAGAGATGATCCGCAAGATTCATGATCTTAATTTTCATATTATGATCTCAATATGGCCGGGCCTTGGTCCGAATACCCTTATTTATAAAGATATGGAGAAGGGAGGTTATCTTTTTAACACATCAGGGTGGGCAGGTTTTAAATACTTTGATGCATTTATTCCTGAGGCTAATGACCTTTACTGGGAGTATGTGAAAAAAGGATTATATTCAACAGGTATCGATGCCTGGTGGATCGATTCTACGGAGCCTGATATTGTAAATGCCACAACGAAAGAAGCCGAGGAATATGAGATGAAAAAGATAGGAAGAAACCACCTGGGCTCCTGGGCCAGGTATTTAAATGCTTATTCCCTGGTAATGATGGACAGGCTTTATATGAATCAGCGTAAGGAAACCGATGAGAAGCGTGTTTACATGCTTACACGCTCGGCTTTTGCAGGCCAGCAGCGTTCGGCAGCCACTACCTGGTCGGGTGATATAGGTGCCAGCTGGGATATTTACAGGAAACAAATAACTGCAGGCATTAATTTCTGCATGTCAGGTATACCATACTGGACATTTGATATCGGTGGTTTTGTCCTTGGCGCTTATGGCGGGGTATTTTCAAACGGGGGCAAGGACCCTGCATACCAGGAGCTTTATGCACGTATGTTTCAATTTGGAGCATTTTGTCCTGTATTCAGGGCTCATGGTTCAGAAACGCCCCGTGAGATATGGGAATTTGGTGAGTTTTCAGAGGCAATGCTGAAATTCGACAATTTGCGTTACCGCCTGCTCCCCTATATCTATTCACTTGCCTGGCAGGTTACAAATGATGGTTATACTATTATGCGCGGACTGCCAATGGATTTTAACGAAGATAGGGAAGTCCGTTCCGTGAGTGACCAGTTTATGTTCGGACCTTCAATTATGGTATGTCCTGTTACTGAATATATGATCTACAGGCCACCGGAGAACAGCATACTTATCAGCCCCGGATATTTCAGGACCAAAGACGGCAAACAGGGATTACTTGCAAGGTATTACAAAGATCCGGAATTTAAAACAATGTCCTACGAAGAGGTTGTTCCTAATATTGACTATTTGTGGTATACAGGGCGCCCCGACTATGTTACCGATTCCTGCTATTCAATACGGTGGGAAGGAAAGCTCATCCCGGCACTTACAGGCAAGTACCAGTTTCATATCAAATGTTATGATGCAAAGCGTATAATTCTTGACGGCAAGGAGCTTCCTTATATTTATACAAGTGTTGAGCAGTATACTGATTTTGTGGAACTCGAAGCAGGCAGAGAATATGATTTTATCATGGAGACAGAGAACAGGTCAACCGGGGCATCAAAAGTAAAGCTCTACTGGAAAACCCCTGACATGTTTAAAAAAGAAGCAACTGTTGAGAAAAGAAAAAAAACCAGGGAGGTGTACCTGCCGGCTCAGCATCAGTGGACTGACTTCTGGACAGGCAGGACTGTGGCAGGAGGCAAGACCATTACCGCAGATACTCCAATTGATAAGATACCCTTAATGATTAAAGCAGGCTCAATTATTCCATTTGGCCCTTTTGTCCAATATTCAACAGAAAAATCCGCCGATACTATTGAATTGCGAATCTATCCCGGTGCTGATGCCGACTTTACATTATATGAAGATGAGAACGATAATTATAATTATGAGAAAGGCGTCTATTCAACTGTTGATTTTCACTGGGATGATATAAAGCGCCAGCTTACTCTTGGTGAACGCAAAGGTGCATTCCCGGGGATGCCTGAAAATCGGCAATTTAAATTAGTGCTGGTCAAAGACAACCATGGAACAGGTATCGGGATTACATCAAAACCTGATAAAATAATCTCTTACCAGGGGGAAAGTCAGGTCATCCGGTTCTGATAATAGAAAGTCGGGCATATAGTAATACCTCCAACAATACAATAAAGCATCTGCCGGAAATAAGATATATTGTACAGTGCACTTAATATTTCAGGTAGTGTATAATATTTGATATATTACTTGCGATAATATATATTCCATACAGCCCGCCCATTATAATTCCGATAATTTTAAGTATTTTATTTCTGACTGCAATACCCAGAATAACAGGACCGGCAGCCCAAATGACATTTAATGCAAAGTAAGCGTATCTTACTTTGGAATCATACCACCTGGGATAAAATGTATTTAAAAGGAACATTAACAATGCATCCAGAAGCATATATGCAATAACAATAAATATTAATATATCAGAAGTTGTGTTGCCAGTATTTTGTCCTTGAGGTGCCGGAGGTTTGGGAGGTTTGCTGTCCCTGCTAACTGTTGATTCCATAGTTTGTTTTTTAGATTTATATTACTGTAAAATGATTTTCTATTTAACTTTTATATCAATTGACATTTATGTACCTGTTACAGTTAAAGTGAATTATGCACATGCTTAAGAAGAGCTTGAGATTCCAAAATAGCATTTTTTTTTTAATATTTCCAAATTATTTGTAGGCCGTGGCCCTGTTCCAGTAAAAATAGGTGCTGGCATCTTCGAGGGTTATAAAATCTCTTAATTCATTAATTGCTTCACTTATTTCTTCTTCAGTTAAAAGATTATAATCGATCAGTTTTTTTCGGGCTCCTTCAATATTTCCAATAAGATTTTCGACCCACGGGATGAAAGTTCCAAGGTCATAATAATGAAATTCGGGGGCGGGGGTCAACTCGATTTTTTTAAAGTTACTTTTTTTTAATAATGAATAGAGTTTTTTACCTATAAGGGCATCACCTCCAAGTTCATACTGAAGGAGGGCAAATTTCTGCCATGCTTTTTTAAAATAGGGACATTCGGGATACATTTCAATTGCCAGGATGTTATTTTCCTGGACAAACAGCCTGCCTCCGTTTGTCAATACACGCCACACCTCATTAAGCACCTTAAGAGGATTAGCTACGTGTTCAAGTATATAACGGCAATATACAACATCAAAGGAATTATTTTTAAAGGGCATATTATGGGCATCGCCCTTTACAAAGGCAAGGTTTGGCAAACCGGAGGTACATTTTTTCAGCTGGTCTGCCGATTTTTCGAGTCCTGTTACCTGTCCCTGCGGTATTTTATGTGCTACTTCCTTTGCCAGCAGTCCGAGTCCGCTCCCAACCTCAAGAACCTTGTCTGTGGTCCGAAGTTTGAGAAAACTAATAAACGATTTGTTAGTCATACTGTTGAGAGTAGCCAGACGATCCTGTTCATCACCTTCTGTCCCGTGTATATAAATATTTTTACCCATTTTTAAGAATATTCATTAAGTATTCCCATCTGCTTCATTAGTAATGTAGCATTCATCTTTTTTGTAATACCATCAGTCAGTTTGTAATCAAACAATATTTCTGCACCGTTAATTTCCACTTCGAAGCATTTATTTTTAATGTTTGCAGGGAATTTTTTCTCATATTTTGCCAGTTCCATATCGTGGGTCGCGATAACCCCGGTTCCTTTCAGGTTTATAAGTTTTTTGAGTATTGCTTTTGAACCTTTTTGTTTATCCGCAGAATTGGTCCCTTTAAGAATTTCATCAAGAAGGATAAATATATCTTCTTTCCTTTCAAGTTTCTCAATTAACTCTTTAAGGCGTTTCAATTCGGCATAAAAATAGGATTCATGTTTTTGAAGTGAATCACTTGTCCTCATACTTGTAAAAAGCTTAAAGACTTTGAAATCGAATTTTGATGCACATACTGGGGAGCCACACATTGCAAGTACGAGATTAACACCTAAGGTCCTGAGAAATGTGCTTTTGCCAGCCATATTGGCTCCTGTGATAATCACAAACTCAGTTTTATTCGAAATTGAGAAATCGTTTGTTATCCTTTCACGGGAGTCAATTAAGGGATGGCCCATATCTTTGGCACTGATAATAATGTCAGTTGCAGGGGATGGGAAAATATGGCCCGGAAAGTTAAAATGAAAATTTGCCAGGCTTGACAGGGCATCAAACTCTGCCATTACATCAAACCATTTGGAAATTTTATCGCTGTATTTAAGCTTCCATTTTTCCAGCCGGATAATGCACTGAATATCCCATAGCAGGAAACCGTTAAGCAGGACTCCGGCCAGCAGGTTAAGGCGGTTATCAAATGCCGAGACAACAGCTGCAAGTCTGTTAATACTTTTGTGGGCTGAAGTATGACCGTATCTGAGTTTATTCTGCAGGCCCAGCAGTATCCCGGATTTGAATTCTTCATTTTCGATGCAGGCAAAAAGCCTGTCAAATTTTCTTAGAATCTCAACTCTTTTGCCTATTATTGAGTGAATAGCGTTATTATATCTCAACCTTAGTGCTGTTATTAAAAGCTGCAACAGGAACAAAAGAATAAAAAAATCAATAAATACGGGAATAATTATACCTGCAATCAACGCTGAAACGGTAAATAGAGGCAGAATCAAAGTAAGTATTTTAAAAATTATTTTATTGTTGTAACAGGGTGGTTCAATGAGCCATTCATTTATTAGATTCATGTCAGCTTCAGATTCATTATATTGTTTCCCTGCCGCAAAAAAGTCCTGCCTGCAGTCTATCATGGCGGATAGTTCTTTCACGGACTCCTGCCTGCTGATAATTTGTTCCCGCGTCGTACCGGGAGTATTGAGCCACAGTGCCAGTTTATCGCTGCCGGCCCTGGTGGATGTTCTGTTTAAGAATTGAAAAAGAGAGCCATTACCAAAAATATCCAGGTCAAAGCTATAAGGATGTGAGGTGCTGATATATTCATTGCCGCTACCAAACTGTTCATATTTGTAATTAAGGGCATCTATTTCATTATTGTTTATGTCAATTAAGCTTTTAATATGATTTTTTGTTTTATTCTTTTTAATAAAACCTCTTACCTCGATACCGAAGGCAAACAGGATAATGACACAGCCAGTTACTGCCAGTATTATGGAAAACTTAAGAACATAAACAAGTATGACTATCGCCATGGTAAATGTAACCAGCCTGGCAAATGACAGTAAGTTTATGACCTTAACAACGGAGTCAAGACCGGCATTTAAATTTTTAACTCTTTCCTTATAAAATTTTTCCTTCATTTTAAAATATTTTAATTTTCCCGTATTTACAGTTCCAGGGCCACAACATTAAATACAACTTTTTTGCCAGGGTAGTAATTGCCGGAAGAATCAAAATACCATTTCCATTTTTTTTTATTTTTTGGCCGTGGCAGATCTGTCAGGATAAGGTCTCTCTTAAAGTCGAGTGTTCCGTCCTGATTATAGATTTCTTCTTCATAATCGGTAATTAGGCAGGATCTGCCGGGGATCAGGGAATCGATATGTAATTTTTGTATCCTCTTTTGAAGATAATTGAGCTCATTGTCGTTATAGATCCCGTATTTTTTTAAATAATCGGCAAGTAACATATCAAGTTGATTCAGTATATTCAATGAAATAATATAATCCGGTTGCTGCGCAAATTTTAAACCCTGCAATTCTATTTTATTCAAGTCACCCTTAGTCCTGTTTTTTTTGCACTCTTTAACATAGTTGTATACTGATAATATTCCTCCAGCGGAGATGTCCCTGATAATTAGTTCCATATTATCAAATTTTTTGATCTTATGTTTTATTTGCGGGGGGTGACTAATATCAAGAAGCATGACTCTTTTAATGTTTTTAGCCATATATTCCAGGGGTACGTCCAGTAGCCATCCGCTGCCGAGGACTGCAACTGATTCGGGCTTTTTATTCCTAAGGCAGTTAATTATATACTCTTTTGTTTTTGCGAGGTGATTTTCCCATGCTCCTTCCTCGTTTATATATCTTCCTAAAATACCTTTCTGATCAGAAAAGTAATTCATTTTGCGTAAAATACTCTTTGGTATAAAATTGTTCATATTGCAGACAACAGTGAAAAGAATCTTTAATATCTCTCCTCTTATTCCTTATGGAAAGCTGATGAAAGATATTATTCAGGTTAAAAGATACCTGGAACAGCAAGTTTTATAATTATATTACTGGTGAGTATAGGTTTCTGTCCAGTTATAAATATTGTTTAATGTATCGCTAATGACGCTGGAGACTTTTAATGTCTGTTTGGTCAGTTCCAAAACATCATATTGAATCATATAATATCCATTATCTATTATAATAACCGTTTCAGCTGAATTAAATGACCAGTCGCCGTAGTCCAGAATTGAAGGATCAAGGGCATTGCACTTGATGGCCCCGTCTTCATATGTATATTTCCCATTATCGCTAAAGTTCCATAAGTCATCTTTTCGGCAGGGTGCAAGAACAGCAAAATAATCCGTAATTGATCCGACACCCTCAAAAAAATAAGGGGGATCAATAATGCTGGCGGACAATATCCAGGGCGCGCGGCATAGCAACTGTGTTTTTGATAATTCTTCATCCTTCTTGCATGAAGAAAGGCCAATTATATTAATAATGGTCAGGAAAAGTATAATTTTCTTCATTCTTCGGGGTTTTATTTTTAAGTAAAGATATAAATTTTTTAAAATGTTAATATTTATGAAATTATAATTTTAAATTGTTTTATGTTTTCGGGGCGTGTAATATTAGCTGATTTTAGAGGGGTTGAATTACAGGTTAATATAACTTGAGAAGACTCAGAACTGGAAGTAGATGAAAGGCTGAAGGTCTGCCGAGAGGGACTGGTAAATGATAAACACAACGACGGTGCAGATGATCATTTTTAACCAGATAGGTGTATTAATAAACCAGTCTCTGTACTTGACCTTTGTGTTTTCCGGTATCCAGTGTACAAATAATGCGAAAATCATAATGACAAGTACTTTCCAGTAGCTTGATATCATTTGAGGCGCCATATTTAAATTAAAACTTGAACTAACCTGTGTAAGCAGGTCGTAAGTGCCTTTTATTGATTCGCCTCTAAACCAGATTCTTGTAAAGGTTATAAAATTAAAAGTCAGAAAAATACCCCAGAAATGGACTAAAAAGGGCGTTTCGGTTTGATTTTTTATAACATGAAGCAGCCAGCATAGAATCCAGAAGAATGTAACAGTTAACCAGAGGATAACAGGAGCTGAATGACTACCTGAGGCCATTGTTATAATTACTCCTGTTAAGCTTGCCAGCAATGGTATCAATCCCCATTTACGTAATATACTGAAACTAAAAATATAATACCCTGAAGCTCCCAGGATAATGAAAAATCCAATTAATAAATAAGGATTATATGCATTATTCAAGCCGGTTATATAAGTTACTGCAATTGAGAGTGCGGATAAAAGGAATATGCTCACTGCCGGGTTAAGATATATTTGTGAGTTTCCTTTTTCAGCTGCCCATTTAATTTTCCATACAAAATAGCTGATAAACCATATTACATTCAGGGCTATCCATATAATGACACTGTATGATTTAGACCATATGGATATTATGTTATTCATGAATGTTCCGCCCGGTTCAGACGCGATATTTAGTTTATTTAGCAGGAAGGTTAACAAAGCAGTGAAATTAAGTACAGAAAATATTATCCATCGTCCAATTTGCGAATTTCTCTTCCAGAACTTATATACGACAACGCCAATTCCGTTCAGCCCTCCCCATATTACGAACATCCAGCTGGAGCCGTGCCACAGTCCTCCCAGAAGCATTGTCATCATTATATTGATATTGGTACTTATAGTTAAACGCAGGCCGGGAAAGATTCTTGTCAGCATCCAGATGAACAGAATTATGGCAACAAATAGTGGAGCCAGCCACAGCTTGCCTGCAAGAAGAATAACAAAAATAAGTATTGATGAGAGGCTGAGGTAAGTGAAAAGTGAGCCTCTCCTGTTTCCTCCCATTGGTATATACAGGTAGTCCTTAAGCCATGACGAAAGTGAAATATGCCAACGCTTCCAGAATTCACCACAATTCTCAGCCTTGTAGGGGGAGTTAAAATTTTTGGGCAGGTAGAAGCCCAGCAGGAGTGCTACGCCAATGGCTATGTCAGTATATCCTGAAAAATCACAATAAACCTGTATGGAGTATCCGTAGAGGGCTATAAGATTTTCAAAACCCGTATATGTTATCGGATCGGCAAATACCCTGTCAATGAGGTTTACTGCGATGAAATCGCCGACAAACATTTTTTTTGTCAGTCCTTTCAGGATAAGATACAAACCAAGCCCGAATTCATATTTAGATAAAGTATATTTCTTATAAAGCTGGGGAATGAACTGTGATGCCCTGACAATTGGTCCGGCAACAAGCTGGGGAAAGAATGAAACATAAAATCCAAAGTCAGCTATACTTTTAACAGGCTTGACTTTTTCGAGGTATACATCGACGGTATAACTTATTGTCTGGAAAGTAAAAAATGAGATGCCTACAGGGGGAAGTATTTTGCCAAGGTCAAAATGTGTGCCCAGCAAAGCATTCGACCACTTGGCTGCATGAGTGACAACTTCAAGATTAGTACTGAAAACATCATTGATGGTCTCGGTAAAAAAATAGTCATACTTGAAAAAAGCCAGCACGCCAAGGTTCAGCAAAACACTTAAAGCCACATACAATTTCTTTGCCAGCGGGTAGCGGGTTTGATATATTGCTTTACCTATGAAAAAGTTAGATGTAGTGGAAAAAAGGAGAATAAAGAAAAAGAGGCCTCCTGTTTTATAGTAAAAGAACAAACTTACCAGGAAGAGATAAGCGTTCCTCAGGGCATTTTTTTTATAAATAAGAGAATATATGGCGAGAACAACAGCATAGAAACCCCAGAAGTACAGGCGGGTGAAAAGCAACGGTGATTCCTGATCATAGAGAAATATGTTCTTTAAGATTTCCATCCGGTTATTTTATTAAACAAGCAGGATTTGAGCTGCAGGCTTTAAATTAGGTATTTCCGTTTTTAATGATGATCATTATTTAAATTTTTATCTATATGGTTTTCATATGCTTTTAAAAACGCGTTAAAGAATAAATCACCCTTAAAGAGGTAACCATTCCTGTTAAAATGTATCTTGTCCCTGCTCATCAGTCCGTTTAAGTACCATGCATATGAGGAATTAAGTCCTCCCATGATTGTATAAAAATCCCATACCCCATAATTATTATCTCTGGCAATATCAAAAATAATATTTTTCATTTTTTCTGTATTTCTGTTTATATATCTGTTATAAAGGTAGCTGTCATTTGGTACTGTCAGTAAAATTGCAGCCTGCGGTGCTGCATGTTCTATTAATTCCAGTAACATAAGGTAATTTTTTTTATATAAATCGGTGTTCAGCTTTCTTGTATAGCCGTCATTTGTGCCAAGTGATATTATTACAAGGTCGGGATCAAGAGATGACAAATGCCGTGAAAAAAGGCTGCATCCCAGATAGGAATCCAGCTTGGCACCATTCACGCCCACTGCATCATAAATAATCCCCGGATCATCGTTTTCAAAACTAAGTCCGTATAATGTGAAATGATCTTGTATGCTGTCTGCTTTGATGAAGCAAAGCGTGAGTTCATCAATGTAATTATTGAATTCATACTCGGTATAACCCGAAGTATCATTTACTTTCACTTCATTAATATTGCCGGGATTATCCGGTATTAGTTCAAAGCTGCTGCTATCATGATTATGATATATTTTAACTTTATTAAAGTCGTAATGAATCAGGCTATCGGTATTTAAGGTAATATGTATTGAGGCATCCGGACTGTATGCGGAGATGGAATAACCTGACAGTCCCAATATACAGTTTTTATCGCGCTGCGTACTTTTACAATAGTCCCACAAGCCGTTATAGGTGACTTTAAAATTTGAAGGATTATTAGTCTTTGCTACCCTGTAAGGAAAGATAAAACCCCTTGCCCCTGCCAGTCCGGGATAAAATGTTTGCAACCGCCGCCTTATTTCATTTGTATAAACGTCTGCCTGGACGTGGGAACCGCCGATATGCACAATTCTTAATCGCCCCTTACCATAGATAATAAGACTGTCATATATATTAAGAATTCTTTCAAATGAGGAGCTGTCATTAAAGAATATGAAATTGTTTTTATCATATCTTATGAAACTGTATTTTGTGATTTCAAACGGATAATATTCCTGCTGTGAATAAGATACTGTTTTAATAAGGGTAAATAATACCGGAAGTAAAAAGATGCTCTTTCTTATCATAAATACTGACTCCCTTAAATAGCATTAATTACATTATGCAAATCCGCAGAAATATTTAAATCATGGAAGATGAAACATATATTATTTTATTCCCATCTTCTCATACTTGTCATATTCATAGATAAATGAATTATAGAACATCTGTGCTATTATCCTTGCCCCCCTGGGATTAAAATGGACAAAGTCTTTTGCAGCCAGGGGCGGATCGGCAAATACCCAGCTTGGCATTGAATTCTTTCCTCCCATTGCCTGGTACATATCCCAGTATGCTGCCCCGGCTCTGAATGTAGCACTTTTCATTGCATGCCTCACTTTATTAAGATTCGGATAGGTTACATACCTGTCCTTTTCCTTAACTGACATGTCTGCAAGGCCAATTACAATTATCGAAACATCAGGGCATACCTGTTTTAATTTTATCAGCTGGCTGTAAAACCAATCTTCGTAAAATTTGTAATTTTCAGCGATGTAAGGCACTACATTACCTCCAAACTGCAGAATAATTAATTTAACGTTTAATAATTTATACATCTCCTGAAGCAGATCGCTGTCAATTTTTGTGAATACTGTTCCTGAACATCCCCTCATGGCGACATTGTCGACAGCTACTCCCGATTTGCTGTCAAGTGCTATAGCGTAAATTTCAGGACTGTAGCTGCCTTTAAACTTTAATGTTATGGAAGACTGGGGTTCATCAAAGGTCCACTTAATAACATTTAATCTATGTGTTTGTGCAATGAGGTCTGCATCAACCAGCATATTATCCTGGTAAATCTCATTTATAAACGGGGCATTATTATACCCGTAAAAAATGCGGCACTGGGTGAAATGCTTTGTGTTGCCATATGAGTATTTCGACTCTTCAAATGATATCCATGCCTGGTAATTTGATGTATCATCTTTACGGCCGTCCGTTTCGTAAGGAGAAAATCTGCAAAAA
>CAZOLY010000001.1:0-56161 GCA_964580815.1 uncultured Bacteroidales bacterium | reverse complement strand
TAAAGCCCCTGCCTGTTATAATCCAAAAGAAATTCAAAAATTCTGGAAAGATGATACTCCCGGAATAATATCAAAAATTGCCGCCCTGCTCGAAAAAACCGGTCTGTTTAATTCATCCGCCATTGAAAATGTTGTTAAAAACTTTACGGAAGAAACAGGCACAGGGTTCGGAAAAGTAATGAACCCTTTGCGCATCCTGATTGTCGGATCGAACTCCGGCCCTCATCTGTTCGATATTATGGAACTACTGGGTAAAAATGAAGTCCTGAAAAGAATAAATACCGGTATCACGACAATAATGCAAAGTCCGGAAGCCGGTTAAAAGCTAATCCCAGGGGTAACCTGACCGTGTTTCACAATACTGCCCGTAATCTAGCTCTTCTTTTAGACGAATTTTCATACTGTATGGTTGCTTTTGCTTAAACTCAATACTATATACTAAACCGTACCAGGCTTATCTGAACATATAACTCTATATTTCCAGTACCCTCTTTTTAAAGCCCTGTACTGATTTAAAGATGCCCTGTAATGAGTCCTGGAAAATGGCGTGGCATTATAAAAAAGGTTATACAGCTTTGTTGCAACATACCCGGGAAAAGATACAAGGTACATACGCCTTGCAGAGGACATTATGTTGCTTGTATAATCCTCAATGACAATATTATCAAATCCCTCCTTAGCCAGCTTGTTTTTAAAATCTTCTATAGTATCCAGATCTGATATGGCCCAGTTATTAAGCCAGTTTTTCATGATCTTGCTATTATCGGTATTAAGATTGCCGGTTTTAAAATAATCAGCAAGAATTATCCGCCCTCCCGGTTTAAGTATGCGATAAGATTCTTTAATAAATGCACTTTTATTAACGGCCGTCCCTGCACTTTCAAGCGCCCATATTAAATCGAAAGTGCCTTCACTGTAACCCGTAGCACAGTAATCTTTATTTTCGAATGATAAAAGGCCACTAAAATTATTCTTTTCTGCATTTTCCTGCGCAAGTCTGACCTGCTTTTCACTTAATGTTATTCCCCTAACGTGACACCCGTATTCTTTTGCAAGGTAAATAGCAGAGCCTCCCACACCGCATCCCGCATCCAGCACATAATCAGATTGTTTAACCCCTGCCTTTTCTGCAAGAATCCTGTTTGTATTCTCCAGCGATTGCCTGAAATTCTTTATCCCCGGCTGCCATATACCGTAATGAATGGCAAGACTTTGATCCAGGGCCCAGAATGTACGGTAATGCGTAACGGTCTGATCATAATAGTCTGCAATCTCCCTGTTTATATATTTCTTCATCTGCAATCTAATAATTTGTTACAATAAGCTCGTTAATTTCACCACGTCCCGCAACAACTGAATTTATCATACGTTTTGCCTGTATACGCTTAACATAATAGTCTTTATAAAGTTTATCAAAAAAATTATCATCAGGGTCAATATTCTTAGGATCGGAATTACTTAGCATCAGCTTTGCCCCTTTTTTATCCAGTTCTTTGTAAAGATCAGCCAGCACATACTGATCCATATCAGTAAATTCATTTTTTGCATAGGATGTAAAATATGCTGTATGGCTGATGGGACGATAGGGTGGATCTAAATATATAAAAGATCCCTCAACATTTGGAGGTTTGAAGTCCTTAAAATCAGCTTTTATTATTTCTGCACAGGAAAGAAGTTTTGAAGCATTTAAAAGGTTTTCCTCACTGAATATCCGTGGATTTTTATAATCACCGGCAGGAGAATTAAATGCCCCCTTTGAATTAACCCGAAAGAGCCCGTTGTAACAGGTCTTATTCAGAAAGATCACTTGGGCAGCACGTAGTATCCAGTTTTCAGAATATTTTTTAAAATCAATATTAAATCTCTGCATGTTATAATTTGTGCGCATTTCATAAAAATATTCCTTGCGCCTGTCAAATGGTAAATCCAGATAGTCCCTCCTGTACCTGCGCAAAAATTCCAGTAATTTATCAGCATCTCTTTGAACAACCTTATATGTTAGTACAAGTTCATCATTTATATCATAAAGCATGGCTGATTTTATTTTATAATTTGATGTGATATCAAAAAAAACCGCTCCTCCTCCCAGAAAGGGTTCGAAATAGTATTTAACCTGGCCACTGGCAAGTTCAACAGGATAGATATCAGCAAACCTGCCCACAAGCTGTCCCTTGCCCCCGACCCATTTTAGGAATGGTTTGGCTTTTATTTCAGATTTTTCTATCATTGCAACTCAAATATATTAAATAATGAAATTCTTGCCGAAAGTATTTTTTCAGTTTTAAATAATAAGTAGTCAAAAGCTTTATCTTTAGCCGGTAAGTATTATTTTAGCAATCATACAACAGAGTTTTATGAGAAATACTGCTTTAATTACAGGTGCTGCCGGGGGAATAGGACTTGAGCTGGCAAAGCTTATGGCCAGGGACTCCTATGATCTTGTACTGATAGATCAGAAAAGTGATTTGCCTGATGTAACAAAGGATCTGCTTAATATTAATCCCAATATAAATATTAAAACCATTATTAAAGATTTAACCTTGCCTGGTGCTGCAAAGGATATTTTTGAAGAATTGCAAAATGAGAAAATAGACATTGATATTCTGATAAATAATGCAGGATTCGGACATTACGGTAAATTCAATGAGACTGACTGGGATACTGAACTGAAGATGCTGAAGTTGCACATAATAGCACTTACTCACATGACAAAACTTTTTTTAAAGGGGATGCTTGAAAGGAAAAAAGGGAAAATTATGAATGTGGCCTCTATGGCGGCTTTCCAGCCCAGTCCGCTTATGTCAGTATACTTTGCTTCAAAGGCTTATATACTCCACTTTTCGGAAGCCATTGCCAATGAGGTAAAGGACTCAGGAATAACCGTAACAGTATTATGTCCGGGTGCCACAAAAACCGGATTCCAGGAGACAATAAATACAGGTATGCCCGATTATGCCGATAAAAGCTGGGTCTATACTACTCCGGCTGCTGTTGCTAAGTATGGATACAGGGCTATGAACAGAGGGAAGGTTGTAGCTATACACCGTTTTATAAATTATCTTACTGCCAACCTTATACGTTTTCTGCCAAGGAATGCTGTAACCAGTTTAACACGCAGGATACAGGAGAAGAATCATGCCAATTATGACAGGAGCAACTAGATAACTGTATTCCTGAGTAAATTGCTCAATTTCAACTGTACTCTTTCAATAATAACCTGCATGTATCTTTAACAGATTGTTCCATGGGGATAAATTCGAAATCCAGCTGTTTCCTGATTTTTCCACTGGAAAAGAATATTCTTTTTTGTCCGGTTCTGGCAGTCTCTTTTGTTATTAATGGCGGCTTTCCTGTGATTATGCTATAGATAATATTCAGGCGCCATGCCATCTCTCCCATAAGTCTTGTGGTTTTTACCGACGGCCTTTTTTTATTTAAATTGTCTGCTATAATGTTAAAAACATCACGGAACGGCAGGTTCTCAGAAGTCAGTATAAAGCGCTCCCCGGAAATATTGCTTTCCATAAGACCAATCATGGCCCTGCATACATCCCTGACATCAACAAACGAATTGGAACCTGCAGTATAAAATCTCAGTCCTTTCCATATTGTATAAAACATCTTCGAACTGCTTCTACTCCAGTCTCCCGGTCCGAATACTATTGAAGGATTTACTATCACTGCATTCAATCCATTTTCAATACCTTTCCATACCTCCTGTTCGGAAAGATACTTGCTCCTGGCATAGGCAGACATCTTATTCGAATCCTCCCACGGTGTTTCTTCATCAATATGTGCTTCAACCGAATCAAATTTACGTCCTAGGGCAGCTACAGAGCTGAGATGACATAATTTGCCAATTTTATTTTCCATGCATAATTCAACAATATTCCTTGTGCACCTCACATTTGATTCGAGGATATACTGGTCATCAGCAGGATCGAATGACACGAGCGCCGCGCAGTGGTATACCTGATCTGTCCCTTCAAAGGCTTTCCCCAGCGATTTTTTATCCAGGATATCGGCCTCATACCAGCTTATTTGGCTGAGAAGCTTTCCGGGATCATCTGAATAATACCCGAAAATCTTATTCAATATACTAACGTTGCTTGTTTTTCTTCTCAGTGCCCTTACCTGGTTTCCTTTACTTGCCAGCTGATACAGGAGGTGGGAGCCTATTAATCCGGTGCCGCCGGTAACGAATATCATTGATTATTGTATCTTAATAAAAAGCTGCCCCGCTAGGACTCGAACCTAGACTTTTCTGATCCAGAGTCAGACGTGTTGCCAATTACACCACGGGGCAAAATGTGATGCAAAAGTATAAAGTTTTGCAAATATTTCATAATACTTGTTTCCCTGATTGCCTGATTTATTTACTGAAGCTTTATCATAGGCAGATGTTTCATTTTTCAGCCCCTATAAACAGCCTGTTCATCTCAACTGTCAGCTGCTGCGATTTATTAATATCGAAATATATATTCAGGAACTTACTTATTACCAGTCCGTGCGCCTCTTCCGGAATTACCGATAAAAAAGGTATAAGAGCTGCCGACTTGAAGAAGCCGGTCAATTTTTTAAGATTGTTGAATTCTACTTTAAAAGTATATGGCTCAACATTGATGTACTTAAAATTATTATCCCTGAGTATCTTTATTGTTTCAGTTTTAGAGAGAAACCTCCATGGATATTTAAAGTCCTTCAAATATTTCTTAAATTCCGGCAAGTATAATAATTTGTCCAGGGCATCAACCAATGCATTCCTTTCGTTTGAAGCTGTCTGTACCATTATCCGGCCTTTGTTTTTCAATGCTTCATAAATTTTGCCGTACATCTTTTCAAGGTTATAAATCCAGTGTATTGCCGAATTGGAAAAAACGGCATCGAACTCATCCCTGTAATCTATGTCAAATGCATTTTTGTTCACAATATTGATATTGCTGATATTTCTTCCCTTTATATTTTCTATGGCCTGTTTATACATATCAGCCGATATTTCAATAGCAACAATTTCACCTTCCGGCACATGCTTTGCCAGCTCTATTGTAACAACAGCATTGCCACAGCCAATATCAAGTATCCTCTCTCTTTTCCCCGGCTTCAGCTTCTTTATGGCCATCAAGGCAAGTTCATACTGAAAAGCAGAATTTTCCTGGTATAGCTTTGCATCCCATTTAAATCTTTGATCAGCCATTTTTTTATAATTTGGCTAAATATAGATAAATTGGCTAATTCATTTATCACGGTTATCGGAAAATTATTTAGCATAATGAACATACTAATAGCCCCCGATTCTTTTAAAGATTGTCTCAGCGCCCTGGAGGTGGCGCAAAACATTGAAACAGGCATACGAAGGATAATGCCGGAAGCCTGTATCACGATATTGCCCATGGCAGATGGCGGAGAGGGCACCGTTGAAGCCCTTGTCGGAGCCACGGGCGGGAAAATTATTACGGTCGAAGTACATGACCCCCTAATGCGCCGGATAAAATCCTTTTTCGGGATGCTTGGAGACAAAAAAACAGCAGTAATCGAGATGGCCGCAGCATCGGGAATAGAGCTGCTGAAAAAAAACGAACGTAATCCATGGATAACATCAACATACGGCACAGGAGAACTTATAAGCCATGCTTTGGATATGGGATGTGAAAGACTGGTGATTGGCGTTGGCGGAAGTGCTACTATTGACGCTGGCACAGGGATGGCTCAAGCCCTGGGAGTCAGGTTCCTTGATGCTCAGGGTAAAGAAACAGGGCATGGCGGCGGGACTCTTAATAAAATATCTGAAATTGACGTTAGAGAACTGGATAAACGAATAAACAAATGTGAAATACTGGTTGCCTGCGATGTAGACAATCCCTTCTACGGCCCCCGGGGTGCAGCAGCTATTTATGGCCCCCAAAAAGGAGCTGACACTGCCATGGTAAAAAAACTCGATAATAATATGCGGCATTTTGCATATAAGATAAGCGGGATTTTAAATATTGATATTCAAAATATAAAGGGTGCTGGTGCAGCAGGCGGACTGGCAGCCGGACTAATGGTCTTCCTTAAAGCCGAATTAAAACCGGGATTTGACATAATTAAAAATATAGTTAACCTGGAAAAAGAAGTCAGTAAAGCCGATATCGTTATAACAGGTGAAGGAAAAATCGACTACCAGACACAATTCGGCAAAACACCATTCGGTGTTGCCAGGATTGCCGCGAAGTATAAAAAACCTGTAATAGCAATAACCGGATCTTTGGGTGAAAAAGCAGATGAACTATATGAAAAGGGATTCGATAGTATTTTTCCCATTACTGACAATCCTGAAGATATTGAAAATACCCTTAAAAAAGCGGATATATTAATCCGCAATACAGCAGAGAGAATTTCCCGGCTGATAAGGCTGTTCATAAAGAAGAATCAATTTTAACAAAACACCCCAAATATTGTTTTATATATAGGCCGCATCGGCATACTTTTTGTTAAGGATATACCTGATTCCTTCAGTCAAAGAGATTCACCGGCTAAATCACATTTACCGGCATAATAATACTACTTGAAGACTTAATTACAAAATACCCGGGTTTTAAAATATATTACGAATTTAAAAATACAGATAAGTTCATGAAATGCAGATGTATTAAAAGCTATAATGATGGCCAGGTTAATTTTAAAATAAATGAGTTATATGAATATATAGCTATCCCAACATCTTTTAGATATCCTGCAATATACAGGATATTCAACGGTACGTATAAGTTCAGGAATTTCACTTATTCAGAATTTCATGAATATTTCAGGAACGCTGCATAAATTCTAACTGTTAGTCGCTTAAGTTATGATATTCTGTTATTTTTAATCCTTTTTTAATGTCATTTTAACATGCCTCTAATTTTTTAATTTTAACCTGCAATAATTAATATAATATAATTACCAGTTCTGAATTATAAACTCATAAGTTACTTTTTGCAAAATATGAGTCTAAATAGCGACAGCACGATAATAAATTATATCCGGCCAGATAAGGTTATCTGAAAATGCTTATGAAAGGAAGAGCCCTTACATATTTTATAATAGCCATAATCATTTTTATCTTAACTGCAATTTTCGTAATTAAGGTTACTTCAAGCTTAATTAAAGACAATATAGAAATATCTGAAGTTACCAGGCTCTATGAGACAGTGGAAGAAATAAGATTAAAGCTAAGATCTGCAAACATTGCACAACGAGACTTTATACAGACCAGGGACAGCTTCCACTATAATCTTTATAATGATTATAAAAAATCTCTCTTTAAAAACCTTGAGGTCATATATAACTTAAAATATGAAAACTATATTTTAAAAAATAATATTGATTCACTCAATTTACTGGTCAGACAGGATATAAGTATCCTTGATACGACAATAACCACTTCTGCAGATAATAAATCCCTCCCGAAAAAAAAGAGATTGTACACACGGGCTACACTGACATACTTTAAAATCAGGGATGTTGCCTCAGGTATGGAGACCAGGCTTGAAGAGAAACTGGAAACATTCAGGGAAAAAACTGAAAAAAGAGCAAAAGAAATTGTTGTTGCATTGGTTGCCGGTTACTTTGTTGCAATAGTATTGCTTCTTATTACTCTTTGCAGTCTTATAATACACATAAAAAAAAGAGAAAAAGCTGAAATGGAAGTCAGTAAGCAGGCATTAGTGTTATCTCAGCTAAATGCAACCAAAGACAAATTTTTTTCCCTTATTGCCCACGATCTGCGAAATCCTTTTCATAATATACAGGGATTATCAGAGTTGATATTATCGGAGATGCAAAACAAACGTTATGAAAATATAGCTGAATATGTTGATTATATACGGCAATCATCAACAAAAACCTTTGAGCTGCTGGAAAATTTACTGGAATGGGCCAAAATTCAGACCGGCAAGCTTGAAGCAAATCCGGAAAAATTCCTTATCCTGGACATTATCAAAGATAATGCCTCATTATTAAATGAAATGGCCAACAAAAAAAATATCGAGATATTAATAGATGAAAAAACAGATCCTGAAGTGTATGCCGATAAAAATATGATAAAAACCATTATTCGCAACCTTATTACAAACGCTATAAAATTCACTCCTTCAAAGGGAAAGATAATCATTAACATTGATGAGGAAAATGAATTCATAAAGGTGAGCATAAAAGATACAGGCATCGGGATTAAGCAGGAAGACATGCCGAAGCTTTTTAAAATTGATACTATTATCACAACAAAAGACAGTGAAATAAAAGGATCCGGACTAGGACTTATCCTGTGCAAGGAATTGATAGAAATTAATAAGGGGGAAATATTTGTTGAAAGTGAAGCCGGCAAAGGCAGCACATTTTGTTTTACAATACCTGTTTGATCAGGAATCTTTTATAATATTTATTGATAATCAGTTTCTCCTTCCACCCATCAGCATAATAAAATAAAACAGCATTGCAAGTGAAGATATTGCAGCAACCATGTAAGTATAGCTGGCCCATTTTAAAGCGTCTTTTGCCTTATCATGTGTTTCATAATTTGTAATTCCACTGCGGTTGAGCCAGGCCAGGGCCCTCTTGCTTGCATCAATCTCTACCGGTAAAGTAACCAGTGCAAATAATGAAAATATAGCATAACAGGCAATAATAATATAGAGTGCCGATTCGAAAGATATTATTCCCGGCAGGAATAAAAATCCAATAAACATTACTACAAAAATGACGTTCATAATCTTTGCACTGATATTTTGCAGGGGCACCAAAGCTGTCCGGAACTGTAAAAATGCATAGGCTCTTGCATGCTGCACTGCATGTCCGCATTCATGAGCGGCTATCGCAGCCGAAGCAACACTGCTGCCATTGTAAACATCCGCACTTAAATTAACTGTCTTTGTTGCCGGATTATAATGATCTGTCAGCTGTCCCTGGACAGAAGTCACACTTACGTCATGTATACCGCTTTCATGAAGCATCTTCTCAGCAACCTCCCTGCCTGTCATTCCATAATTAATAGGAAGCTTTGAGTATCTTCTGAATCTTGACTTTAACTGACTGCCTACAAGTGAACTTATTATCAGAAATACTATAAAGATCATTAAATAACCGGGATTTATCATATAAGCATAACCAAACATATCTTTTTATTTTATTATTGTATAGTAAAATTAGTCATTTCATATAAACAAATTCCTTACCAATCTGATTTTTATTTCCTGCATGTCAAAATGACATAATGAATGACCTGCCAAACACAATTATTTGACACAATCTTTTCTGAGTTCATTATAGTTTTTTAAATTTGCCGAATTATTAATCTACAAACTAAATCAACATGCAGACAATTGATAATTATAACTTTGCAGGTAAAAAAGCAATAGTAAGGGTCGATTTTAATGTCCCACTGGATAAGACAACTTTGAAAGTAACAGATGATACAAGAATAAGGGGAGCACTGCCAACAATAAGAAAAATCCTTAATGACGGGGGTTCGGCCGTTTTAATGTCACATCTTGGAAGGCCAAAAGAAGGTCCTGAGGATAAATTTTCTCTCAAACATATAATCCCCAAGCTACAGGAGCATTTGCCAGGTACCAGGATCAAATTTGCAGATGACTGCATAGGTGACAAAACACTTCAGTTAAAAAAAGATTTGAAACCGGGTGAGGTTCTTCTGCTCGAAAATCTGCGCTTCCATGCCGGCGAGACAAAAGGCGATGAGAGCTTTACAGAACAACTTGCCAAAGGGATGGATGTATATGTAAACGATGCCTTTGGTACTGCACACCGTGCCCATGCCTCAACAACAATTATTGCCAACTATTTCACAGGAGAGCATAAAATGTTCGGCTATCTTATCAATAGTGAACTTAAAAGCATAGATAAGGTCATAAATGAAGCTGAGAAACCATTTACGGCAATAATGGGAGGGGCCAAGGTATCGGACAAAATCATGGTTATAGAAAATCTGTTGCCCAGGATTGATAACCTGCTCATAGGAGGGGGAATGACATATACATTCATAAAAGCACGGGGAGGTAAAATCGGGAATTCCCTCTGCGAAGAAGATAAGCTCGAATTGGCGTTAAGCGTGCTTGAAAAAGCGAAGGCGCACAATGTCAGCGTGTATCTTCCAGTTGATGCTGTTAATGCTGATAAATTTGATGCAGATGCGAAAACATCGTATTCAAAAATAGATGAGACCCCTGATGGCTGGATGGGCCTTGATATTGGAGAGGAGACAATTAAGAAGTTCACCGTACTTATAAGTAGCTCCAGGACAATTTTATGGAACGGGCCAATGGGAGTTTTTGAGATTGATAAATTTGCCAGGGGCACTTCAGCAATAGCAAAAGCAATTGCAGACGCTACCTCTAAAGGGGCTTACAGCCTTATTGGCGGAGGTGACTCCGTTGCCGCTATAAATAAGAATAAACTCAGCGATAAGGTAAGCTATGTATCCACCGGCGGAGGGGCAATGCTTGAATATATGGAAGGTAAAGAACTACCGGGAATTAAAGCGATAAGAGAATAATTTATTCTGAATATACATAAATACTTTGTCATGAAATTCAAAAAAATTGCAATTGTCGGAGGGGGGAACCTTGGCTTTTCAATAACCAAAGGTTTGCTGGAAACAGGCGATTACAAAAAAGAAAATATTATCGTCTCAGAAATCAGGGAGAGGAGGAGAGATTATCTTAGTGAATCCGGTTTCCAGGTCACAAGTAATAATAAGCTGGCAGTATCTGAATCGGAACTTATAATCATTGCCGTAAAGCCGCAACAGATAAATGTGCTCCTTGATGAAATTGCTGGCACAGTTAATAAGGATAAACATATACTGGCCTATACCGTCTCCGGATTGCCCATCAGCGATGTCGAAAAAAGACTGGGGTCTCTGCCTGTATTCCGGTTAATGCCCAATACTGCTATCGAGATCAGAGAATCAATGACCTGCATATCATATAAAAATGCAGATAAAAAAGCTGTTAGGTCAATTATATCTCTTTTTGAAAGTCTCGGAAAGACCATTGTCATAAGCGAAGAATTGATGGGAGCAGCTACTGTCCTCGGTGCATGCGGTATAGCCTACGCCTTAAGATATATGCGCGCCGCAAGCCAGGGTGGTATTGAAATCGGATTCAGTGCTGAAGTATCACAGCTTATTACTGCACAGACCCTGAAAGGAGCTGCCAAACTTATACTTGAAAGTGGCAACCACCCCGAGAAGGAAATTGATAAAGTAACAACCCCCCAGGGAATTACAATATCTGGACTTAATGAAATGGAGCACCAGGGATTCAGCTCTGCTCTAATTAAAGGGCTGATAACATCCTATAACAAGCTGGAAAGACTTCAGACAAACAATAACTGATGACTGCCTGCTCATTAACTCAAAGGTTTGCTTGAAAAAATAATATCTTTAAATATTAATAATACAAATTAAAATGGTCTCTCTTAATAAATTTCCGGACTATCTTTTTGACCAGTATAATAACTTCAGCAAAGAAGTGCCTTCTATGGCCAAAGCCCATGCTTTTGCCGATAACATGATAAGCTTCCTCTTCCCTGTTAAAAAGGAAAGGAAATGCACCCTTCCCCAAATAAACCTGAATATGGCTCAACTGCAACTGGATTTTAGAGATATCCTGACTCCCATGGAAAAAATACTTGAAGGGACTGTAAGCAGCATTACTGAGAAATTTTTTAAAGGGCTGCCTGCCATATATGAAAGCCTTATTAAAGATGCCCGGACTTTTCTGAATTCAGACCCCGCTGCCCGGACTGTTGAAAGTGTTATATTATACTATCCGGGATTTTACAGTATCTCCATTTACCGGCTTTCACATGCGCTTTATGATCTTAAAATTCCCTTCATTCCCAGAATAATATCCGAACATGCACATAGTAAAACGGGTATCGATATACATCCCGGGGCACAGATAGGAGAGAATTTTTTTATTGACCATGGTACGGGTGTGGTTATAGGCGAAACCACCACTATTGGCAATAATGTAAAAATTTACCAGGGTGTAACCTTAGGAGCAATGTATGTTAAAAAAAGCATGAAAGGGATAAAACGGCATCCTACAATAGAAGACAATGTTATTATATATTCAGGCAGCACAATACTGGGAGGTGAAACAGTCGTAGGCCATGATACGATAATCGGCGGTAATGTGTGGCTGACAAAAAGTGTTCCTTCCTGGTCACTTGTCTATCATGAAAGCAAGACTATTGTCAGGGATAATAAGAAACGTCCGGATACTAACGATTTTGTCATCTGATGAAGCGGATGAATTATTATGCCTCCGGAAAAACAATCATTTTAATATATTGTTTTATTACATTACCTAAACCCTGTTCATTATGAAAGCCAATAATATTCTTGAGACAATAGGCAATACTCCCCATATAAGAATAAATAACCTGTACAAGGGTGATTATGAGGTCTGGTTAAAACTTGAACGTGCAAATCCCGGTGGAAGTATCAAAGACCGCATAGCCCTGGCTATGGTTGAAGATGCTGAAAAGAAAGGAATACTTACCAAAGAGTCCGTTATTGTTGAACCTACTTCGGGAAATACGGGAATCGGACTGGCTATGGTGGCAGCGGTGAAAAAATACAGATTGATCCTGGTCATGCCCGAGTCAATGTCAGTCGAGAGAAGAAATATAATGGCTGCCTTTGGAGCTGAATTTGTGCTCACTCCCAGAGATAAAGGTATGAAGGGTGCTATTGAAAAAGCGCAACAGATTGCATCAGGAAATCCAAAAGTGTGGATCCCCTCACAATTTGATAATAAAGCTAATATTGAAATTCACAGGACAGCTACTGCGAATGAAATATTAAATGATTTTCCCGGGGGAATAGATTTTCTTGTTACCGGTGTAGGGACAGGTGGTCATATAACAGGAGTAGCAAGAACATTAAAGAAGTCGTTCCCGAAGCTGAAAGTTTTTGCAGTTGAACCCGAATTGTCGCATGTTATCAGCGGCGGGCAGCCCGGCCCCCACCCCATTCAGGGAATAGGAGCAGGATTTATTCCTGAAAACCTTGACAAAAAGCTTCTTGATGGTGTTATCCTGATATCAAAAGATGAAGCGTTTGAATACGCTAAAAAGGCTGCCAGGGAAGAAGGAATATTCGGCGGAATATCATCGGGTGCAACTTTAGCGGCAGTGGCCAAAAAACTTCCTGGGATACCTGAAAAATCAGTAATCCTGGCATTTAATTATGATACCGGTGAAAGATACCTTTCAGTAGAAGGATTGTTCCGCAATCCGGTCTAATTAAAATAATACCTCAATTTCAGACTTTCGCTATACCACCGGAAACAATAAACTTCATGGCATCGGCTGCAGGAATATCAAGTAAAGTGATATGTTCCCTGGGGACTATAAACATTTCCCCTGAAAAATTATATGAGTGCGGAAAATATACCGATACCTTATCCTTGATACCTATATCTGAAAGATCCTCCTGGGTTATAAATCCCATCTTCTCAAGATTCGAAACCAGATTAACCTTAACTATCACTGGCTGTTTGAACTTCTTCTCCTTCCCGACAAATGCCGACAATAAGTCCTTTATTGATGAATAAATTACCTTTATTAAGGGCGCACTCTTCATTATTCTGTCAATTAAAAGCCGCAATGGCCTGAAAAGGATAGTCTGCCCGACAAATCCCAGTAATGTTATGCCAGTGACTATTATAAGTAATCCTGCGCCCGGGATGTCAATGTCAAAAATCTTAACAATATAATGCCTTATCGGTCCGTCAATAAATTTGAAAACCAGGTAGACAATATATATTGTCACAGCAGTAGGCGCCAAATACAGCAACCCCTGGAAAAAATATCTTATTAACCTTTTCATATGCTTTAATTTTAATTGAATACTGACCAGGCAAATTATCTTCCCCGGGAAGATTCATATGTTATATTTATAATGATTTTAGTTCTTCTGATTTTATTTTAGGTAGTTTTTGAACGACCATATTATATGATTTATCAATCCAGCTAAAAATAAGTTTATCCCTTATTGTCCCGTCGATTACAACCGTATTCCAGTGCTCCTTGTTGAAGTGCCAGGCAGGAGTTACTTCGGGGTATTTCTCACGTAGCTCCAGTGCCAGTTCCGGGTCGCACTTCAGACTTATTCCCCTGCTCTCCTCCGATAAATCAAGCAAGGCAAACATCTTTCCGGCTACTTTAAATACCAGTGCAGTGTCATTGAAGGGCAAACCTTCAGTTACACCTGGTTTACTGATGCAATATTCGCGAATTTCTTCGATATGCATGCCATTTGATTTATATACAATTTATAAGATTTCAGATTTTGGAACTAACTGATGCTCTCTGAAATTCAACAGAACATTAAGGGTCAGTATGATATCAAAGACCCGGGGCATTTAACAATGAAGCTGAAATCATTTCAGTTAAAAATCTATTCCAGCTCCGTTATAAACTCCAGTTGTATAACCGTGGAACTGCATTACCGCATACTCCATACCACATCTATGCTCTGGATGAGGCCACTATATTTCGGTAAGGTTTGAGGTTATTGCTTTATAAGCGACCAGTTTTCATGCACTGATAACCAGTCACCATCCTGATACCTGAATACCGATGTAACCTTCCAGGGATCAGCAGGCTCCCCGTCGAATATCCCCTGATAACGGTAATTCACGATCACAATATCACCGTAGTACTGGAACACCATATCCAGCAGCTCATGTTCGTGCGGAGGAATCTGGCCTTTAAAGTTTTCCAGGTATTTCGCAAGGGTGTCATATCCACTTACAGAATTCTGTGCACCAAGGTCATCGATCCAGATGATATCCTGTGCTGCACATTCCATGAAGCCCATTGGATCGCCCGAAGCCCACTTGTCATTTGCCAACTTTATCTTTTCCATGATGGCAGCTTTTGCCTCATCAACAGTTGGTGGGTCCGGCTCATTTTTGCATGAAACAAGGAACAGAGAAAGGATTAGAACTAAAACAGTACTTTGCAGAAATTTGGTTGTTGTCAGGATTTTGTTTTTCATAAAGGTGGAGTTTTTGTTTCTTGCCACTATTAGCAAGCTACTAAGATATTGAATATTATTATAGATGTCAAGCTAGTCTGTTTGAAAAATCTGGATTGCCAACCAATCCTGAAATCTCAGGCATCGGTCACTCCCTTTTTTTGGAGACAATATTCATGGATATCTTCAATATTCATTTTTGTTTTAATTAATACCTGAATAAAAAGCCTCTTTTATATGATTAATATTCTGCTTATGACCATTAATAATAACCGAGATGATATCAAACCTTGCTTCCAGATCAATGTTGTTGGAAATAATATAATCCTCAGCTGCATCAATTAATAATCTCTGCTTTTGAACATTTACTGCTTCGACAGGATTACCGGAATAAATACTTGTACGGGTCTTAACCTCTATAAATACTATTTCATCATTATCCTGTGCAATAATATCAACTTCTCTATGATTAGTCCTCCAGTTTATCTCCAGTATCTTATATCCCTTAACCTTTAAATATTCTATTGCCAGTGATTCTCCTCTCTTTCCAAGTTCAATATGCCTTGATGTCAACTGCTAAAAATTATTTAAAAATTACTTTACTTGCCTGGGGATCAACGGTCATTTTGATACTTCTGCCTAATATTAATGCCATATTTGGTTTAACGTGCCCGGCGGGAAAATTAAAAATAACCGGATAGCTGTAATCCTTGACAGCTCTATGTATTATTTCATAAGCATTCTCTCCAAAAGCAACGGGAGAATCCTTCATTCTGCTCATGTGTCCTACTATAAGGCCCCTCAGATTATCCAGCTTCCCGCTAAGCTTTAAATTTGAAATCATCCTGTCAACATGATAAAGGTATTCATTAACATCTTCAATAAACAGGATTTTATCATCCGCCTCAATTTCAAGATTGGTTCCCTGCAAGCTATATAAAACGGACAAATTACCGCCAATTAGCGTGCCTTCTGTTTCTCCGTAACTGTTTAGAGAATGTGAGGGTATTTTGTAATTTATATCTCCCCCGAACAAAACATTCTTTAATGAATTAAGGGATTTATTCTCAAGCTCACTCTCAGAAAAGCTTCCGGGCATTACAGCATGAATACTTTCACATTTAATATTCTTCTGCAAGCATGCATGAAAAACTGTGATATCGCTAAATCCTACAATCCATTTTGGATTTTGTATGAATTTCCTGAAATCAATTTTATTAATGACTCTTATTGCACCATATCCGCCTCTTGCACAAATTACAGCCCTGATATCCTGCATGTCAATAATATCCTGAAAATCATCTTTACGCTGCTTGTCACTTCCTGCAAAAGTATTTTTTCTTTTAAAAATATTCCTTCCCAATACAACATCTAATCCCCAGCCATTAAATACTTTAATAGCATGTGTCACCTTTTTCTGTGATATCATCCCGGCCGGGGCAACGATGCCGATTTTGTCATTTTTCTGCAAAAAAGGAGGCGTAATCATAACCCAATCTATTTTCTTAAATCATCAGGTTTAAATATCTTTGGCAATTTAATAAATCTTTATATACTTTACAGAAAATTAATTGCCACTTAAAATTTTTAGCCTGAAATGAATAATTATAAGCGCTATCTGGTAACGGCAGCACTTCCCTATGCAAACGGGCCAATACATATCGGGCATTTGGCCGGAGCTTATATTCCTGCTGATATCTATGTAAGATACCTGAGACTTAAGAATGAGGATGTGGTTTTTATATGTGGCTCGGATGAACACGGGGTGCCTATAACCATCAAAGCCAGGCAGGAAGGAGTTACACCCCGCGATATTGTCGACAGGTATCATAATATGAACAGGAAGGCATTCGCAGATTTTGGAATTTCTTTTGACATATACTCAAGAACAACATCAGAAACACACTATCAATTGGCATCTGAGTTCTTTACCACGCTCTATAAAAATGGTGAATTCATAGAAAAAACAACTAATCAGTATTACGACGAAGAAGCGGGCCAGTATCTTGCCGACAGATACATTACAGGCATATGTCCTCATTGCGGAAACGACTCTGCCTATGGCGACCAATGTGAAAACTGCGGCACATCACTTAGTCCCACTGATCTGATTAACCCAAAATCAACCATCAGCGGGTCAGAACCGGTCCTGAGAAAGACCAAACACTGGTTTTTACCACTGGATAAACATGAAGGATTTTTAAAAAAATGGATTCTTGATGAACATAAAAACTGGAAAGCCAATGTATATGGCCAGTGCAAATCATGGCTTGACCAGGGACTTCAGCCACGTGCTGTAAGCCGTGACCTCGACTGGGGTATCCCGGTCCCTTTAAAAGGAGCTGAAGGAAAAGTGCTGTATGTCTGGTTTGACGCCCCAATAGGCTATATATCAGCAACAAAAGATCTAACAGGTGAGTGGGAAAAATACTGGAAAGATAAGGAGACGAAACTTGTTCATTTTATCGGAAAAGATAATATTGTATTTCATTGCATTATATTCCCCATAATGCTCAAAACCGAAGGGAGTTATATACTTCCTGACAATGTGCCTGCCAACGAATTCCTTAATCTTGAAGGTGATAAAATATCCACTTCCCGCAACTGGGCCGTATGGCTGCACGAATATCTGGCGGAATTTCAAGGCAAACAGGATGTCCTTCGTTATGTCTTGTGTGCCAATGCCCCGGAAACCAAGGATAATGACTTTACCTGGAAAGATTTTCAGAACAGGAACAATAATGAACTTGTCGCTATTCTTGGCAACTTCGTTAACAGAACACTGGTGCTGACACATAAATACTTTGGAGGCAAAGTGCCTGAAATTAAAGATATTACAGATTATGACAGAAAAACAATCAATGAAATAGCAAAAATTAAGCTATCTGTTGAGAATAGTATCGAAAATTTCCGCTTCAGGGAAGGGCTGAAATATGCTATGGATTATGCCAGGCTGGGAAATAAATACCTTGCTGACACCGAACCCTGGAATATAATAAAAACGCAGGAAGACAGGGTCAGTACTATTCTGTACATATCTTTGCAGTTAACAGCAAATATATCGGTAATCATTGATCCTTTCCTTCCGTTTACCTCAAGTAAACTGGCAGGATACCTTAATATCAAGAAACTGTCATGGGAAGCTGCAGGAAATATAGATATAATACCCCCCGGGCACCGGATAAATAAACCAGGTTTGCTGTTTGAAAAAATTGAAGATCCTGAAATTGAAATTCAATTTAAAAAATTAGAGGCAGTTAAAACTAGAAATAAAAACACTAAAACCATGATTAAGCAACAAAAAGAGAATATAAACTTTGATGATTTTTCAAAGCTCGATATCAGGGTAGGCCGAATTCTGGAAGCTGTAAAAGTACCCAAAACAAAGAAACTGCTGCAACTGAAAATAGATACGGGAATGGATAAACGTACAGTTGTTGCGGGAATTGCTGAAGATTTCGACCCCGGGAAAATAATCGGGAAGCAGGTAAGCATACTTGTGAACCTTGAGCCCAGAGATATTAAAGGTATCAGATCACAGGGCATGATCCTAATGGCTGAAGATTCCAGAGGCAAATTAACATTTGTTTCTCCTGAAGAACCGACTGAAGAAGGAGCCGACATAAAATAGTGATGAGTAGAGCATTTTTTTCATTAGTATTAAGAAACCTGGGATTAATCTATTTTGGTGATAAGATCAGATACATTCTTCATTACCTTAAAAACTTCGGGGCCAATAAAAAATTCAGACAGTCCAATCCTGGTATCCAGCTGCCTCCGGACTATCTTATTTATGAATCATTTCGGATGGATTACAATAAATATTATTACGGGGGACTGGAAACCGGCAAATGGCTGATATCAATACTGGAAAAACATTTTGTTTTAAAAAATATTGCTATCCTTGACTGGGGTTGCGGACCCGGAAGAATAGCAAGGCACCTTCCTGCCCTGCTCGATGAATCATGCAGAATATATGGTGCCGATTATAACGCGGAATCAATAAAATGGTGCCGGCAGCATATTAAAGGAGTTAATTTTTCGCAGAACAGCATGTCTCTGCCTGTGATGTTTGATGACAACTCATTTGATATAATCCTGGGAATATCTATTTTTACACACCTTTCTGAAAAAATGCACGGTGCCTGGTTTAATGAATTATTAAGAATTACCCGTCACAACGGTATTATCTTATTATCAACGCAGGGAGGAGCATTCCGGGGATTACTTTCGAAAGACGAGATAAAAAAATTCAATAACGGCAACCTGGTTATCAGGGGAAAAACAAAGGAAGGCCACAGGACTTACTCGGCTTTTCATTCACCAGCCTACATAAAAAAATTAATATATCCGAATAAAATACTTGAGTTTATTGAAGGCGGCAAATCAAAAGGAAAACCTCAGCAGGATATATGGATAATACAGACCACCTGATGCGGGATTTATCATTATATGCTCAAAATCCAGACTGTACGGTTCAGATCCTTACGGATCCTTTCCAGTTCATGTATAGCTATATTCCGGTTGTCAAAAGAAGAAAGTGTAACCCTGTAATATCCGTTTTTGGTCTGAAGAATCTGCGGATCATATCCGTGATTCAATAAGTCTGTTTTTAACTTCTGGGCATTATCAAGCCTCTTAAAGCTTCCTGCTACAAGGTAATATTTGTTTGTCTGGCCTATGATATCTTCATCATACGTCTTTTCAGGTTCACTGTAAAAAAGAGCAACCTCCTTTTTTGTGGCATTGTCAATTATCTGCTCTAAATTCTTTACAGAATCCTGCTTTACTATTCTGCGTTTCCCGAAGACAATCTTTTCATTCTCCTTATTCCTATTGCTATCTGATTTGCCGGAAAATAAAAGGCCGAAATTCAGGTTGTATAAATAACTTGAATCCGTCAAAGGAATCATCAATATCAACAGCAGAATTATAATTATTACACTGGCAGCAACCCAGAAACCTGTTTGCTTACGGTTAATAATTTTAACAGGCGGAGTTCTTATTCCCGAATCTTCAATAGTGCCGGTTTTTTCAAGTTCATTTAATTCGAGATTCATTAACCCGTAAGAATCTATAAGATAGTTCTCATCACTGAAAGAATAAAACAATACTTCGCCGCTATTTATATCTTTAACAAATGTGCCCACCCCTTCAAAAACAACTTTCTCTCCATTGTCAAGCCTGGCATTTATTTCATTGACAAAGTCTTCAACCAGCCTTCGTGCTCTTGTATTAAATGTTTTGTTTTTCCGCGCAATATAGTTTACCAGGAGCCCGTTATCTTTTTGTAGCTCCCTGTGAAACTCTATCTCTTTTGAAGGAGGAGCCAGTATCTTTTTCCCGGGATCAATTTTTGCAGGACGGTATTTTGTGACAAACCCCCCGAACTGAGGCAGTATAACACACTCATTCGTTAATATCAATTCCTTTATATAAGCAGCGATATCCAATTCCTATAAGACTTCCGGACAACTACAATAAATATAATTTTGTCCAAAATTAATAAAATAATAATCATTAAATACTTATAAACACTCTTTGGCGATTTATTAACTGTAAAAAGTTATGGCTTAAATTAATACTATTAAATGGTTATTATTCGTTACCAAATATTATATTAGTATATAATTTTAATAATTATTCGGTATGAGAGAAATCAGGATGGTCGATCTTAACAGCCAGTATCTTAAAATAAAAGATGAGATTGACAGCGCCATACAGAAAGTTATTGATTCCTCAGCTTTCGTTAAAAGTCCGGTTGTAAATAAGTTTGAAAGCGACCTCTCTGAATATCTTGGAGTGCCTCATGTAATTTCCTGCGGTAACGGCACCGATGCATTGCAGATGAGCCTGATGGCACTGGACCTTAATCCCGGTGATGAGATTATCACTCCTGTCTTTACTTTTATCTCAACTGTTGAAGTGATTTGTCTTCTCGGTTTGAAGCCTGTCCTTGTAGATGTGGATCCCCGCACTTTTAATATTGATCCGGATGCCCTGGAATCAGTTATTGCAAACAAAACAAAAGCTATTATCCCAGTACATCTGTTCGGACAATGTGCAGATATGCATAAGATCTCGGAAATTGCTTCCGCCAGCAATATCCGGATTATTGAAGATGCCGCACAGGCTATGGGATGTGAATTTTATACAAAGAACAATAAGTCTTTAAAAGCAGGAACTATTGGGCATATTGGCTGCACTTCTTTCTTCCCCTCCAAGAACCTTGCATGTTTTGGTGACGGCGGAGCAGTGATTTCAAAAAATGACGAACTGGCAAAAAAGATAAGAACTATCGCCAACCATGGAATGCAGGTCAAATATTATTATGATTATATAGGTGTTAATTCACGGCTGGATGCAATTCAGGCAGCTATACTCAGTGTTAAATTAAAATACCTGGATAACTATAACCTGGCACGACAAAAAGCAGCGGAATTTTATAACAATGCATTTATGAATATTCCCGATATAATAGTGCCCTTCAAGTCCGTATACTCTAACCACATATTTCATCAATACACTCTGAGAATAAAAAACAATAAAAGGAATGAACTTAAAAATCACTTGCATTCAAAAGGCATTCCGTCTATGATTTATTATCCGGTGCCACTGCACCTGCAAAAAGCATTTGCTTTCCTGGGATATGAAAGGGGGGATTTCCCGGTAAGTGAGGAGATATGTGAGACAGTAATCTCATTACCCATGCATACAGAACTTGATGAAGAACAGCAAGGGTACATTTCCAGGTCAGTAATTGATTTTTTCAAAAAATAACAAAAATGGCCAGAGAATATTTTGCACATGAAACAGCAGTAATTGATGAAGAATGTCAAATTGGCAAAGGCACAAAAATATGGCATTTTTCACATATTATGTCCGGTTGCATAATCGGAGAAAATTGCAATATCGGACAAAATGTTGTAATCTCACCCGAAGTAATACTTGGAAGAAATGTAAAAGTGCAGAACAACGTTTCGGTTTATACAGGAGTCATTTGTGAAGATGATGTGTTTTTAGGTCCCTCAATGGTATTTACCAATATAACCAATCCGAGAAGCGCCGTTGTAAGAAAAAATAAATATGAGAAAACGGTTGTTGAAAAGGGCGCCACCATAGGTGCCAATGCAACTGTTTTATGTGGAATTATTATAGGAAGGCACTCATTTATAGGAGCAGGAGCAGTAGTGACAAAAAATGTCAGTCCCTATGCCCTGGTTGTCGGAAATCCTGCAAGACAGACGGGATGGATGAGTGAATACGGGCAAAGGCTGCAGTTTGATGATAAAAACATTGCTATATGCCCTGAGAGTAATGAAAAATACCAGTTAAAAAACGGTGCTGTCTCAAAAACCGGCTGATTATTATATTGTCCGAATTAAATATTTATTTGTTATTATTACATACCAGTTACAACAACTATGATGAAAAAATTAATATTAGTCACCGGAGGTACAGGTTATATTGGTTCCCATACTGCCGTTGAACTTATTGAAAACGGTTATGAAGTAGTTATTGTCGATAACCTCTCTAATTCACGCATAGAAACACTTGACGGCATTGAGCAAATTACCGGTATAAGGCCGCATTTTGAAAAATTTGACTTATGTGAAAATAATAAAGTTACAGAGTTGTGTGAAAAATATCCTGGCCTGGTTGCCATAGTGCACTTTGCGGCCCTGAAAGCTGTTGGTGAGTCAGTTGAAATACCCCTTGATTACTATTACAACAACCTTGTATCATTAATAAATCTGTTAAAGGCAATGGGTAATTATAATATTCCGTATATGGTATTTTCTTCTTCATGTACAGTATACGGCTTGCCTGATAAATTGCCGGTAACAGAAAATTCTCCTGTTAAAAAGGCCAGTTCTCCCTACGGCAATACCAAACAAATCTCTGAAGAAATAATTTCTGACACTATTCACGCAAACAGCAAGTTAAAAGCCATCTCACTGCGCTACTTCAATCCTATAGGATCACACAAATCAGCTTTAATCGGAGAGCTGCCTCTGGAAGTACCCTTGAATCTTGTTCCGTATGTTACGCAGACCGCGATTGGAATCAGGGATCATTTGAGGGTTTTTGGAAACGATTATAATACCCCTGATGGAACAGGTGTAAGGGATTATATTAATGTTGTTGATCTGTCAAGAGCCCACGTTACAGCAATAAAAAGACTTATTGAAAATAAATCGGGCAGCAATTATGAAGTCTTCAACCTTGGCACAGGTAAGGGTTTATCAGTTTTAGAAATAATTAATACTTTTGAGAAAGTTACAGGCCAAAAGATAAAATACAGCATATACCCGAGACGTGCAGGCGATATAGATATGGTCTACACAGACACATCCTATACTAACAGGGAACTGGGGTGGAAAGCAGAAGTATCTCTCGAAGAGACCTTATTATCAGCATGGAACTGGGAAAAGTATATACGAAAAAAAATGGCAGAAAGAAAATAAAGTAAAAAATATGAATAAGATTATCCTGATTACCGGGGGTGCCGGATTTATTGGCTCACATGTAGTAAGACTTTTTGTTAATAAATATCCTGATTACAAGATAGTAAATCTGGATAAGCTGACCTATGCCAGTAATCTGGAAAACCTTAGTGATGTGGAATCAAAGAATAATTATAAATTCCTGAAAGCCGATATAAACAATCCGGTTGCAATAAATGAAATATTTACGGAATTCCATTTCGATGGAATAATTCATCTGGCAGCAGAATCTCATGTTGATCGCTCAATTTTGGATCCGATGGACTTTATTTATACAAATATTGTGGGCACCGTAAATTTGCTCAATGCAGCAAGAAAAGTATGGGCAGATAATTATACAGGTAAACTATTCTATCATATTTCAACGGATGAGGTGTACGGCTCTATTGAACAGGGTGGATATTTTACTGAAGAGACTCCCTATGAACCACGAAGTCCTTACTCCGCTTCAAAAGCAGGTTCAGATCATTTTGTCAGGGCCTACTTTAACACCTATAAATTGCCGGTGATAATTTCTAACTGCAGCAATAACTACGGGCCTAATCAGTTTCCCGAAAAACTTATTCCCCTGACTATAAACAATATTAAAAATAACAAACCAATACCTGTTTACGGTAAAGGCGAAAATATAAGAGACTGGCTCTATGTTGAAGATCATGCAAAAGCCATAGATCTTATATTTCATAAGGGCACACCAGGAGAGACCTATAATATTGGAGGCGATAATGAATGGAGAAACATTGATTTAATCAATAAACTTTGTGTAATAATGGACAGGAAGCTGGAAAGAAAGGATGGCTCCTCGGCCAGGTTAATAACCTTCGTTAAGGACCGTGCAGGCCATGATCTCAGGTATGCTATTGACTGCACAAAACTGAAAAATGAATTGAACTGGAAACAGTCATTTAACTTTGAAGAAGGACTTATTAAAACTGTAGACTGGTACCTTAATAATGAAAAGTGGTTAAATAATGTTCTGTCAGGAGATTATGAAAAATATTATGACAACCAGTATATTAAACGATAATCATTCAACAGTTACTGACTTTGCAAGGTTCCTTGGCTGATCAACATTACATCCCCTCATCACAGCGATATGATATGAAAGCAGTTGCAGAGGCACTACAGCCAGTAAAGGCGAGAAAACCGGATTGGTATCAGGTATTTCCAGAACATGGTCTGCCAGATCTTTAATCACCTTATCCCCTTCCGTAACTATTGCAATTACAATTCCATCTCTTGCTTTTACCTCCTGAATATTACTTACTATCTTATCGTATGATGAATCCTTGGTAGCAATAACAACAACCGGCATATTATGGTCTATTAATGCTATAGGGCCATGTTTCATCTCAGCCGCCGGATAACCTTCAGCATGGATATAAGATATTTCCTTTAGTTTAAGAGCCCCCTCAAGTGCAACAGGGAAGAAATAACCTCTGCCAAGGTATAGAAAATTATTTGCCTCCTTATATAAGCTTGCTATCTTTTTAAAAGACTCATTCATCTTAAGGATCTTTTCAATGTTCTGGGGCACCTGTGTCAGATCCCTGATATAACTCTTATATAACTTTTCAGACAATATTTTTTTATTATGCCCGATTAACATTGCCATCATTGCAAGCACGGTAACCTGGGCTGTAAATGCTTTTGTCGAGGCTACTCCTATCTCGGGTCCGGCATGAGTATATACTCCGCCGTCAGTCTCACGGGGGATGCTTGATCCTACGACATTACATATCCCAAGCACCAGTGCACCGGCTTCTTTTGCAAGATTAATAGCAGCCAGGGTGTCTGCTGTTTCCCCGCTCTGGCTTATGGCAATTATTACATCATCTTTGGTAATGATAGGATTCCTGTATCTGAATTCAGAGGCGTACTCCACTTCCACCGGGATCCTTGCCAGATCCTCAAACAAATATTCTCCCAGGAGTCCGGCATGCCACGAAGTGCCACAACCTATAATAATTATTCTCTTGGCTTCCATAAATTTTGGCAGGATATTGTAAAGTCCCCCCAGGCGTATACCTGAATAATCTGATGCTACCCTCCCCCTGAAAGTATCAAGAATGGACCGGGGCTGCTCAAAAATTTCCTTAAGCATATAATGCGGAAAACCGCCTTTATCTATCTCTCCTATATCCAGATCAAGCTGCTGTATCTTGGGCGTCTGAGGATCATTTCTTACAGTTTTAAGTATCAACTCATTTTTTGTAATAATTGCTATATCCCCGTCATTCAAATAAACGACACTCTTTGTATATTCTACAATAGGTGTCGCATCCGAGGCTAGGAAATATTCTTCATGCCCGACACCTATAACAAGGGGGCTGCCCTTTCTGGCTGCAATAAGTTTATCAGGCTCATCAGTACACATTATTACCAGTCCGTATGCTCCAACAACCCTCGTTAATGCCAACCTTACTGCTATTTCAGCTTTCACTCCTCCCTTTAAATATATGTATTCTATGAGGTTAGCCAGTACTTCCGTGTCTGTTTCACTCTTAAACTTCACCCCCCTGGTCATTAGCTTCTCCTTCAACTTAGCATAATTTTCAATTATCCCGTTGTGTATAATTATAAACTTGCCTTTCTCGGAAGCATGGGGGTGAGCATTTATATCATTCGGCTCACCATGGGTCGCCCATCTTGTATGCCCTATTCCCAAATGCCCTGATACATCCTTATTATTTATATAGTTTTCAAGATCGCTGACCTTCCCTTTACATTTATAAATTAACAAACCTTTGTTCATAATTGACACACCTGCCGAATCATAACCCCGATATTCCAGACGTTTAAGTCCGTTAATTAATACAGGGTATGCTTCCCTGTCCCCGATATAACCTATGATTCCACACATTTTTTAAAATTTTAACGTATTTTAGTATAATATATATTTAATTGAATCTTTTTATTGGCATTATTACCACTTGACAGCACAACCCTGTTTGCTTTTTCAATATTATATGATATTCTCATGTTACTCTCATCATAACTGCCAACAAACAAACGCAGGTATTTGTACACCCCTCCTTCAATCAGATTCTGGATATAATTACCTATATTAAACCTGTATGCCTCGATCTCATCGTCATATTTTCCTCCAAAGTACCCGACAAGTCGAAGCACTGAAGGATCATCAGGTAAAATACTTTGCTCGCCTTCATCATTGACTGCCCTTAAGCCCAGTTGTGAGGGAATCTCATATTCAGTCTGTTCACTGCTATCTGTCAGCACAGGTACAATAAGTTCAGCCTTGTTTACAGATACATTACCCAATTCACTGATAAGGCTATTAATATAAGGTAACCTGATATTTGCAGCAGTACCTCCCAGGGACTGAAGATATATTGCTGTATCCTGGATCGATGTATCATTAAGATATGGAATGTTTGCCCCGCTATGTTCATTGAAATTAAAAACGCCTATCCTTACATAGGAGCCATAAAAATAATATGAATACGATGATGTGTCTTCATCGTTATGGTAATATAAAATAAGCCGTGAAGAATAATTTGAGGGTAAGGCATATAAGATCCGCCCATCTTCACTAACTTGCTCAACAGCAAAATACAGCCCTTTCATGTTCGCTTTGAAAACCGAATCATTTGAATAAAAAAGACTGTCATCAACCGTGGGATTAAGAAGCTTATTTGCAAAAAATTTGCTAAGATAAATCTGAATTAATGTTGAGTCTGTATTATCATTATCAACATTCATATCACTTACAACAGGATCTGAAGTATTAATTTTATTTATATCATAATATCCCGTGGGATCAAAGTCAGAATTATAGTCTATAGAATCCGCCAAATCTGATGTAAGCTCGTAAACACTGATTTTTGACGTAAACTCATCTTTGCCATAACCTCCTGAACAAAATAATTCAACAATTAATGAATCACATATAGGATTGTCTCCAAAGTCAATATAATAACTATAGGCAAATTGTGCCAGTATTTCTGCCTTTACAGCTCCGAATACAGGATCAACATAGCTGCCTATAGCCATCTGGTATTTACCAACAGTAATAAGGGGCTCCGGCTCGATAGTATAGGCTTCCACTGTAACTGTATCAATAAATCCGACTTCCACCAAATCGGAGTCCTTTAAAAAATCCAGTCCCAGCTTGCTGGGATCTTCCTGGCATGCATAAACTGAAATCAGTAAAGTACAATAAATGATATATTGTTTGATGGAGATTAGGGATACTCTGTCTTTGGAGGTGGAGAGAGAAAATCTAAGCATTAACAGTTTCAGTTAAAATTTTATTATAAAACTCGGAATAAATATCAATGTAATTATCACCATTATAATAATTAAGTATAGGTTTATCTTTAATTTCAATATACTTTTTAATGTCAGGATCAATATTATCGCTTCCCAAAATTACAGCATCCGACATACTTATAGCCAGTTTGTTGAGGTTAACATAATTTGGGTCCTTAATAATATTTAATTCCTCACCGGTAATTCCTTCTGATATTAATTTGCTCTTTAACGATTTATTTAACGGTTTGTTAAAATCATTATTATATATTGACAGGATAATCTTTGAGTCCAGAAAAAGAGGGTTATCGTAAAATACCTTTTTAAGATATAAGGGTATTAAACTTGTAAACCAGCCGTGACAATGAACAATGTCAGGAGCCCATTGCAACTTCTTGACCGTCTCAATTACCCCTCTAGCAAAGAAGATCGCTCTTTCATCATTATCATCAAAGTACTCTCCATTCTCATCATTTAATATATGCTTCCTTTGAAAGTAATCATCATTATCGATAAAATAAACCTGCATTCTGGCAGTCTGTATCGAAGCAACCTTTATAATCAGGGGATGGTCTGTATCATTAATAATAATATTCATTCCCGATAACCTAATAACCTCATGCAACTGGTTTCTTCGCTCATTTATACATCCGTACTTTGGCATAAATGTACGAATTTCTCTTCCTCTCTCCTGAATACCTTGTGGAAGATTGCGGGCAATAATAGACATCTCTGTTTCCGGTAAATATGGGGTAATTTCCTGCGAGATATACAAAATTTTCGTGCCTTCCATACATCAAATGGATAATATTTTCAATTAATATGCAAAATTACTAAAAATAATTAAGATTATATAATTCAATGACTGCAACAGTATTTTATGACTTCTCTGATAGCACATAATTAATGGTGCATGAAATTACTCTTTGCTCAGCCACCAATAAATCATAAAATTTTTAAATTTCGATTTAAAAAATTGTATGTTTGATTTAAAATAAACAAGAACATTTATCCACACATGGATATATTCAAATATAAGTCGGATATCCGCAGAAAAATTGAATCCCTCGGGCCAGGGTCGACAATTGGTTTTGTCCCTACAATGGGAGCATTGCATAAAGGACATCTGTCACTTATTGATTGTTCATTAAAACAGAATGATGTTACAGTAGTAAGCATTTTTGTAAATCCGACACAGTTTAATGATAAAAGTGATTTTAAAAATTACCCCAGGACTCTTGAAGCTGATCTGAAAATCCTGAGAACAATAAATTGTGATATCGTTTTTACACCGGCAGAAAGTGAGATGTATGATAAACCTGACAGCTTTGAATATGACTTCGGGCATTTGGATAAGGTTCTGGAAGGTAAATACAGGCCCGGACATTTTACAGGGGTCGCCAGAATAGTAACAAGGCTGTTTGAAGTAGTTACTCCTCATAAAGCTTATTTCGGACTAAAGGACTTCCAGCAGCTTATAATTATTAAAAAACTTACCGAAGATTTAAAGTTGCCTGTCAGGATTATCTCCTGCCCTACTGTGCGTGAGAAGGACGGACTGGCAATGAGCTCCAGGAACAGCCTTTTGTCTGCTGAACAACGTAAGCATGCCCCCCTAATTTATCATACTTTATGCCAGGCTGAAAAAAACAGTAAAAAATATACTGTCGGCCATGTAAAAAAAACTGTGGTAAATACTCTGAATAAAGACCCGCATCTTAGCGTTGAGTATTTTGAAATAGTTGACAATATTAATCTTAATCCGGTTAAAAGCTGGGAAGAACTATCCGTAAAAGTCGGCTGTATTGCAGTAAAAGCAGGAGATGTAAGACTTATAGATAATATAGTTTTTAATTTGTAACTTTGCATATTATGCAGATAGAAATAGTAAAATCAAAAATACACAGGGTAACCGTTACGGATGCAAACCTTAACTATATAGGCAGTATTGGCATTGATGAAGATTTAATGGATGCTGCAAACCTTATCGAATTTGAAAAAGTCCAGGTACTTGATATCAACAACGGCGAACGGCTTGATACTTATGTAATGAAGGGGAAAAGAGGTACCGGAGAAATAGTTATTAACGGTCCGGCCGCAAGGAAAGTAAATATTGGAGATATAATAATTATTATTTCTTATGCTGCAATGGATTTTGAAGAAGCAAGAAAGTTTAGTCCTGCGCTGGTCTTCCCGGATACCAAAACCAACAAGCTCTTAAAGTAGCATCCTCATTTGTGTTATGCCAACTTCTTATGAACATATTTCTGTATCTGTTAAACACTATCATTAATGGACAAACTGGAAATAATAAAATCAAAAATAATCGGAGCAGATTCCTTGCACTACCTTTTGGCACAGTGGAGATTTAATAGAAAAACAATAGTATTTACCAACGGATGTTTTGATATTATACACAGGGGACATATTGAATATTTGTCCAAAGCTGCAAGTTATGGTGATATCCTGGTAATCGGATTGAATACCGATAAATCGGTAAAGAAAATAAAAAGAGCGGGGAGGCCATACCAGGATGAATATTCCCGTGCCCTGATCCTTGCATCACTATTCTTTGTTACAGCAGTGATCCTTTTTGATGAAGAAACACCTTATAAGCTGCTGAAGATCATTCAGCCCGATATACTTGTTAAAGGCAGTGATTATAAACCTGAAGAAATAGTGGGCAGGGATATTGTTGAAGCTAAAGGAGGAAAGGTTATTACTATAGATTATGTCAGGGGATGTTCTTCAAGTGACATAATAGATAAGATAACTTCAGAAAACAATTAAAATAAGAACTGCCTCCGTATAAATATTTGAAATTAATACTGATGCCGAAATCCAGAACTGTATATATATGCCAGAATTGCGGGGCTGAAGCTTCAAAATGGATGGGAAGATGCCAGTCGTGCGGACAATGGAATACCTACGTTGAAGAAGTAGTACAAAGAAACATCAAAACACATGAATTGAAATTCTCCGGATCCGGCTTTGATCCCGTATCAATTTCAGAAATAGTATCAACAAGTGAAAAAAGAATAGACACTAAAAATACTGAAATAAACAGGATACTGGGTGGAGGATTAGTGCCGGGGTCCCTAGTTTTACTGGGGGGCGAGCCGGGAATTGGCAAATCAACTATCGCATTGCAGCTTGCCCTGACTATTAATGAGTTAAAAATTCTTTATATATCTGGTGAAGAAAGCTATCAGCAGATAAAACTCCGTGCCGACAGGTTAAAACTGAAAAGTGACAACTGCTTTATACTTAGTGAAATATTGATAGAGAATATATTTGCACAAATTCAGAATATTAAACCTGATATTGTTATTATTGACTCGGTACAAACATTGCAAACTGAAGATATAGAATCATCACAGGGAAGTGTTTCCCAGGTTAGGGAATGTGCCTCAAGATTATTAAAATTCGCAAAAAAAACTTCTATCCCGGTAATATTAATCGGACACATAACCAAAGACGGTACTCTGGCCGGACCAAAAATCCTGGAGCATATTGTTGATACTGTTTTGTTATTCGAAGGAGACAGTAACTATGTATACAGGATACTGAGAGTATTAAAGAACAGATTCGGTCCAACCTCCGAGCTGGGTATTTTCGAGATGCAAAATAACGGATTAAAGGAAATTAATAATCCCTCGCAGATACTGATTTCTCAGGGTACAGAAAATATGAGTGGTGTGGCAATAGCATCTACAATAGACGGGATACGCCCATTTTTAATAGAAGTCCAGGCCCTGGTAAGCTCGGCTGTTTACGGGATGCCCCAGCGAAGCACAACGGGATTTGATATCAGAAGATTAAACATGTTACTTGCCGTACTTGAGAAAAAAGCAGGATTCAGACTGGCAACAAAAGATGTATTTTTAAATATAGCTGGAGGGATAAAGGTCAGTGACCCTGCTATAGACCTTGCAGTAATATGCGCCATACTTTCTTCAAGCTTTGACAAGCCAATAAATAAAAAAATATGCTTTGCCGGAGAGGTTGGTTTATCAGGTGAAATAAGACCTGTAAATCATATTGACCAGAGAATAAAGGAAGCGGAAAGACAAGGGTTTCAGGAAATTTTTATTTCAAATATTAATGTAAGTCCGGTTGCTAAAACTAAAATAGGAATAACAAGAGTAAAAAAAGTTGAAGGCGTTATAAAATACCTGTTCAAATAACAGCCTCAGTCCAAATCTATATCATCAATATCACGAGCCCCGATATCGTCAGTCTCATATTTGTCACAATCTATAACAATATTAAAATCGGCAGGTTCTTCAAAAAGATCTTCCTCTGTAATTCCAAGTGATGAATCAGCATATACTTTCTCCATATAGTGTGCCCATATTGGCAAAGCCATATTTGTACCGGAGCCCAGGGCCAGTTCATCAAAATGTACTGCCCTGTCTTCTGCCCCTACCCAGATTCCTGAAATAAGCTTCGGTGTAATTCCTATAAACCATCCGTCTGAATGATTCTGCGTTGTTCCTGTTTTGCCTGCAATCTGTGCCGTGAAATTATACCTGTATCTTAATCTTACGGCCGTTCCAAAATTTATTACTCCCTCCATAAGGTTAAGCATCAGGAATGCTGTCTGTTCACTAATTGATTCTACCCTCTCGGGCTGAAAAGTTGCCAGCAGGTTCCCGTTCTTATCCTCAATCCTTGTAACGTATAAAGGATCAGTGTGAATTCCTTTATTGGCAAAAGTTGCATATGCCCCTACCATTTCCTCGACAGACATATCCGAAGTTCCATAAATCATAGGAGGCACAGGATCAATATAGCTTTTTATCCCCATCTTATATGCAATATCAGCAATAGGCTGGGGCTTAAATTTTTTAACCAGCCATGCGGATATATTATTCTCTGAAAGTGCCAGTCCCCATTTTAAAGTCCTCATCTGATTCATATCTTTGGGCCTGCTATTACTTTTGGGTATCCATACAGTGTCCTTATCGTAGAAAACCTGCGTAGTATTCAGCACTTGCTGGCAGGGAGAAAATCCTTCCTGCATCGCCAGAATATAAAGAAAAGGCTTAAATGTTGATCCGGCCTGCCTCTTACCCTGGGTTACATGATCATATTTAAAATACCTGAAATCAAGTCCCCCCACATAAGCCTTAACTTCGCCAGTCAAAGGATCCATTGATAATAATCCGGACTGAAGAAAATGCTTATAGTAAATAATTGAATCCAGGGGCGTCATGACTGTATCAATATCGTCCTTCCAGCTAAATACCGTCATCTCAACAGGAGTATTGAATACTTTATAAATTGATTCCCTTGACATACCCTGCCTCCTGAGCTTCCTGCCCCTGTCGGAATTTGCCATCGCCGTCCAGAGAATACTATTAATCTGATTTTGATCGAGATCATCAGAGAAAGGAGCATCCTTCCTTCCCTTCTTCTCACTTAAAAAAACATCCTGCAAATATTCCCCCAGATACTCCCTGACGGCTTCCTCAGCGTACTGCTGCAATTTTGAATTAATAGTAGTATAAATTCTTAGTCCGTCTGTATAAAGATCGTAGGACGAGCCATCAGGTTTTTTATTTTTATTGCACCAGCCATATAAAGGATCACTTTCCCATTTTATGGAATCCTCCCTGAACCTGCTGTATTGAAAATAATTTCTTCTTGCTGGTTTTTCAGCAGTAAGTGTCCTTCTGATGAACTCCCTGTAATATGTTGCCAGTCCCAGATTATGTGAAATCTTCTGGTAATTTGTTACAACAGCCAGATTTTTTAGTGAATCGTATTCAGCCTGTTCAAGAAATCCGTACTTCTTCATCTGTGAAAGAACAATATTACGCCTTTTCAGGGCAAGCTCCGCATAATTCTCCCTCAGCGGATTATATAATACCGGATTTTTTGCCATCCCTACCAGCATAGCTGATTCTTCTATTTTCAGGGAGTCCGGACTAGTATTAAAATATACCTGTGCAGCCGACTTTATCCCGACAGCCTTATACAAAAAATCAACCTGGTTGAAATACATTGTAATAATTTCCTGCTTTGTGTAAGATCTTTCAAGCTTAACGGCCGTTACCCACTCCCTGAGTTTCGTAATTACTAATCTTGCTGTTCTTGTATATTTGGAATTATAAGTGGTTGTATCACGGGGAAAGAGGTTCTTTGCCAGCTGCTGTGAAATTGTACTTCCTCCCCCGCTCCCCTTTTGTCCGACCAGAATTGTCCTGAATAATACCCTGGCTAAGCCGCGGGCATCAATGCCGGCGTGTTTATAAAACCTTATATCCTCGGTGGCTATTAAAGCATCAATTAAATGCTGCGGCAGATCCTCATAGTCTACAAAAGTGCGGTTCTGGTTTTTATAATAAAATGATCCCAGGACAACCCCATCCTCACTAATAACCTGTGTGGCCAGGTTAATGTTTGGATTCTCAAGCTCTTCAAAATCAGGCATATATCCAAGTTTGCCCTTTGATACCAGAATAAAAATAATCAGAAGAAAAATAAACGGTGATGCAAATACTCCCCAGAAAATTATATTTAACCTTTTTCGCGATATCTTTGCTTTATTCATAATAAAATTGCATGTTTGACGCAAAAGTAATAATTATTTAATTTAAATTTTTGAAGTTAGTATCGTAATTACTTTACTTTGTGAAGTTTTTAATAATTTTACTTAATGATTGAAAATTTAGTAATAGTTGAATCACCGGCCAAAGCAAGGACTATTGAAAAATTCCTTGGTAAAGAATTCCAGGTAAAATCAAGTATGGGTCATATCCGGGATTTATCAAAAAAAGATCTCGGCATTGATATTAAAAATGAATATAAGCCTAAATATATTGTCCCTGAAGATAAAAAGAAAATAGTCGCTGAATTAAGAAAACTGGTTAAAGAATCCAAAACAGTATGGTTAGCTTCAGATGAAGACAGGGAAGGTGAAGCAATTGCCTGGCATCTGTGTGAAACTCTTGAGCTTAATAAAGACCATACTAAACGTATAGTCTTTCATGAAATAACAAAAAATGCCATACTTAATGCTATTAAGAGCCACAGGGGAATAGATTATAACCTTGTTGATGCCCAGCAGGCAAGAAGAATTCTTGACCGGCTGGTAGGTTTCGAGCTTTCTCCCTTATTATGGAAAAAAGTAAAACCTGCCCTGTCTGCAGGAAGGGTCCAGTCTGTTGCTGTGCGCCTTATTGTCGAAAGGGAAAGGGAAATAATAAATTTCAAATATTCACCTTATTACAAAATATCAGGAATATTCAAGGTAAGAGATAAGGATAACAAGATATATGAACTTAAGGCAGAGATACAGGATAAAATAGAATCAGAAAAAAAAGCCCTTGAACTACTGGGAAAATTTAAAGTTGCAGCATTTTCTATTGCAGATATAACAAAAAAACCTTCCAGGAAAACCCCATCGCCTCCTTTTACTACATCGACCTTACAACAGGAAGCAAGCAGAAAACTTGGATTTTCAGTAGCACAAACCATGATAATCGCCCAGCATCTTTACGAAGCCGGGAAAATAACATATATGCGTACCGATTCGGTAAATTTATCCAATACTGCCTTGTATGCGGCAAAAGAAATTATTTCCAGGGAATACGGGGACAAATATATAAATATCAGAAATTATAAAACCAAATCGAAGAGCGCACAGGAAGCGCACGAGGCTATTCGTCCGACATATCTCGCAAAACAGGCTATTACCGGCAATAATTCCGAAAAAAAATTATATGACCTTATATGGAAAAGAACTGTAGCATCCCAGATGAGCGATGCCTTAATTGAAAAAACTACCGTAATAATAAATATTTCCAACGCAGATGAAAAATTTGTGGCAACAGGTGAAATACTTACTTTTGATGGGTTTCTAAAAGTATACAACGAGTCACCTGACGAGGAATCTGAGGAAAGTTCAAAAGGACTTTTACCTCCTCTAAAAATTAATGACCCTTTAATACCTGCAGCAATAAGTGCCACTGAAAAATTCACCTATCCCCCTCCACGCTATACCGAAGCCAGCCTGGTCAAAAGACTTGAGGAGCTGGGAATAGGAAGACCCTCAACATATGCACCGACAATATCTACAATTCAGCAAAGAGGATATGTTATCAAACAGGATAAACAGGGTGATGAAAGAAAATACATATCATTGGCATTAAAAGATAACATTATAGGCAAGGAAATTAAAACTGAACTTGTTGGAGCAGCAAAAGCAAAACTATTCCCCGATAACATAGGGATGATAGTAAATGACTTTCTGGTTCAGCATTTCGGGGAAATACTGGATTATAACTTTACAGCAACAATTGAGGAAGAATTTGATGATATAGCTTCAGGGAAGAAGAACTGGACTGATATGATAGACACATTCTATAAACATTTCCATCCAAAAGTGGAATCAACCCTTGCAAAATCAGAATTAAACAGGGGAGATCGCTATCTGGGTGATGATCCTGAAACCGGCAAGCGAGTGATAGTGAAGATGGGCAGATATGGAGCAATAGTGCAGATTGGTGAAAATACAAGCAAAGAAAATGAAGAAAAACCCCGCTTTGCCAGCCTCAGAAAAGGTCAGAACCTGGAATCAATAACCCTTGAAGAAGCCCTTCAGCTTTTCAGGCTTCCCAGGATAATAGGACAGCTGGAAGGGAAAGACCTTATAGTAAGCATTGGCAAGTTTGGCCCCTATGTAAAACATGATTCAAAATTCTACTCTCTTATAAAGGGGGTTGATGACCCCTACTCAATAAACATGGAAAGAGCTATTGAAATAATTAAGGAAAAACTAGAGAAAGACAGAAACAGAATAATAAAATCCTTTCAGGAAGATAAGGATCTTATGATCCTCAACGGCAGATGGGGCCCGTATATAACCTATAAAAAAGAAAACTTTAAAGTGCCGGGGAAAGTTGACCCAAAATCCATGTCTTATGAAGACTGTATAAGAATTATTAAAGAAACTGCCAAAACAAAAAAAAGTCATAAAAAAAAATAGTCTTAAATATTTATGAATCTTAATGATTACTTCAATCCGGTTGAGCTTGACAAACCCGATGATACCGAAATACTGAGTGATTCAATTCTCGGCAGAAATATTAAAATAAACACTCCTAGTGTACCTATTGACGAAATTAGCAATTATAATATAGCTATCCTTGGCGTACCGGAAGACAGGAACTCTTATAACAAAGGGGTTTCGCTTGCCCCGAATCATATAAGGTCAAGCCTTTACAAGCTATATAAAATAAATGACAAGCTGAAGATCATTGATCTTGGTAATCTTAAAGAAGGTAATACTTACACTGATACTTATTACGGGTTACGTGAGGTACTGATTGAACTCCTGAATAATCAGGTAGCATCAATCATACTGGGAGGCACACAGGATCTGACTTATGCAGTTTATCTGGCATTTGAACAATATAAACACAATGTTAATCTCATTACCGTTGACTCTGTTATCGATCTTGATGAAAAAAAATTTGACGCAAAATCGTTTCTTTCAAAGATTATACTGAATAATGACAAAATATTCAAGTATGTGAACCTTGCACATCAGCAATACTTAAATGATCAGAAATTATTAAAGCAGCTGGATAGTCTTTTTTTTGATTCCATCAGACTCGGACTTATCCGGTCAGATATTTCGGTTGTTGAACCGGTATTAAGGGATGCAGATATTTTAAGTTTTGACATCTGTGCTATAAAGCATTCTGATGCCCCTGCAAACCGTTATCCCTCGCCAAACGGATTACATGCAGATGAAGCATGCCAGATTGCTAGATATGCAGGCTTTAGTGACTCAGTAGCTTCATTTGGTATATACGACCTTAATCCCGTCTATGAAAATAATAAGCAGACCGCCAATCTTGCCGCACAGATTATCTGGTACTTCATTGACGGATATAATGTAAGAAAAATTGAAAACCCTCTCTCTGATAATCAGAACTTTAAGGTCTTCATAGTGAGCCATAAAGACATGGAATATGAAATAACTTTTTATAAAAGTCTGATTACAAATCGCTGGTGGATGGAAATTCCAAAAACCAACTCATCAAATCCCGTAATAATAGCATGTTCTCATGAAGACTATCAACAGGCATGTAATCATGAGATCCCTGATTTATGGTGGAAAACTTATCAGAGAATAAATTAATCCTGCCTGTTTTACATCACAATAAATTAATTGATTTATATATTCTTGCTTCTTATATTTAATAAAAACTCTATAAAAAGTAACTTTATTGAATGAATAAAGTATAATAAAACAATTTTATTTTGTATTTTTATTAACACATAACTGTTAATTTTAATTTGCTTGAATACAATATTTTTACTTATTTTACTTTTTATATAAGGTGATTAGAGGAATATACTGATAAATTGAAAAGTAGGAAAGTAAAAATATGTATAAATTCACTTTAATATCATTAGGTTTAATTATTTCTATATTCTTAGAAGCTCAACAAGATTATCAGGTAAGCCATTTTATGTTTGACCAAATATCCATAAATCCGGGCTCGGCAGGCAATAAAGATGTTGTATGCGTTAATGGTATATTGCGCCAGCAATGGCCAGGTATTGAAAATGGCCCTGAAGATTTTATTCTTAATGCTGATTTTCCTTTTAAACTTTTCAATCAAAATCATGGTTTCGGCCTTTCTATTACACGCGATAAAATAGGATTTTATAATGATATCAGTCTTAAACCCGCCTATGCTTTCAGGGCAAATGCCGGTAATGGCAAACTGGGTATAGGAATCAGCCTGAATATTCAGAACAGGACTTTAAAACCGGACTGGCAAATACCGGATAACACGAGCTACCATACCAGGTATACTGATGATCCTTTAATACCTGAAAGTGAAGACCCTATTTTCGCAATTGATGTTGGATTTGGCCTTTTTTACAAATCAGAAGAATTGTATGTCGGATTTTCCTCCACCCATCTGAATGAAGGAACTTTCAAATATAAAGAAGCAACCAAAGATGTCACTGAAAAGCTTAAACGTCATTATTATATTACCTCCGGATATAATATACAGATGCCCAATCCTTCTTTTGAATTGATGCCATCCCTATTAATACAATCTGATGGTTCTATTCACAAAATTGATTTAAATGTCATACTTTTATACAATAAAAAGTTTTGGGGTGGCGTTACTTATAGACCAGGCAGTGCAGTTGTTGGGATGCTGGGACTGGAAGTTATTAACGGACTGAAAATTGCTTACGCCTATGATTTTAATACATCAGCCATAATGAAACATGTGAGCATACCTTATGAGATAGCAGTGAGTTATTGTTTTAAAATTGGCATTGAAAAAACACCACAAAAATACAAGAGTATTAGATTTTTATAAAAAAATAATTAAATTTAAAGAAAATTAGAAGTTAAATATAATTGTTATTTCAGATAAATACCTTCGATTATGAAAAAGTTAATTACTTTAGGCTTAGTTGTATTATTACTATTTGTTAGTAATTGCACGAACTTCAAAAGCGGAGAATTGACCGGGGTACCTGGGAGATCAAAATATTTTGAACCTGATCCGTTCGGGATGATTTTTGTACCACAGGGCAGCTTTACTATGGGACCGAATGACCAGGATGTATCCTGGGCCCAAACCGTATTTTCCAAAACTGTAACTGTTGATCCGTTCTGGATGGATGAAACTGAAATAACGAATAATGAATACCGGCAGTTTATTTACTGGGTTCGTGATTCAATTATGAGAAGAATGCTGGGTGAACAGTTGGACGATTACGTTATTACAGATGATGCATTCGGAAATCCGATTGAACCTCCTGCAATAAACTGGGAAGTAAAAATAGACTTCACAGATGAAGAAATAAATGAGATCCTTAATGAATTATATCTTCCTGATAATGAAAGGTTTTTCAGCAAAAAAGAGATTGATACAAGAAAATTGATGTATGAATACTACTGGATTGATTTGAAGCAGGCAGCAAAAAAATCAAACAGGTATAATTTTGAAACAAAACAGTATGAAGGATTCATATTAAATAACGATGGCGAAAGAATTCAAATAAGGGACCGTTCATCATTCGTTATAAGAGACGTTATTAATGTATATCCTGATACATTGTGCTGGATTGCAGACTTCACTTACTCTTATAATGAACCGTATACGACTATGTACTTCTGGCATCCTTCATACGACAACTACCCCATTGTAGGGATAACATGGGAACAGGCCACAGCCTTTTGTATCTGGAGAACCCAGCTTCTTAATTCTGCTTTGCGTAGTGCAAGGCAGGCAGGCGTTCATAACTACCGCCTTCCTATAGAATCGGAATGGGAATATGCCAGCAGGGGCGGACTGGATCATTCCATGTACCCATGGGGCGGTTACTATACGCGTAATAAAGAAGGTTGCTTCCTGGCTAACTTTAAACCATTAAGAGGTAATTATGCCGATGACGGAGGTGTAATTACAGTGTCAGTCGGGACTTACCAGCCTAATGAATACGGACTTTATGATATGGCAGGAAATGCCGCAGAATGGACTTCAAGTGCTTATGATGAATCTGCCTATATGTTTTCTCATGATTTGAATCCTGATTACCGTTACAATGTAAAACCCGATGATCCCCCCGTACTAAAAAGAAAAGTTATTAGGGGAGGCTCATGGAAAGATATCGGCTACTATTTACAGTGTGGAACCAGAAGCTATGAGTACCAGGACACAGCCAAGTCATATATCGGGTTCAGATGTGTAAGATCATACATGGGAACTAATTAAAATATTATTTAATCTAACTAAACTCTAAGAATCTATGGCAAGTATTACTGATATTGTTGAAAGTTCGGGCTGGAAAAATTTTATGGCCAAACTTTATGGTATTGGTGCGTCAGTAGTAATAATAGGAGCATTATTCAAAATTATGCACTGGAAGGGCTCAGGTATATTCCTTACTCTTGGATTATGTACGGAAGCTACCATATTCTTTTTCTCAGCATTTGAACCATTGCATGAAGAACTTGACTGGACCCTCGTATATCCTGAGCTTGCTGGTATGGGAGATGAAGATGAAATTGAACATTTTAAGGAAGGTGCAATAAGTGATGGGGAAAGGCCAATAGAAAGAATAGAAAGCCTGTTAACTACTTCAGGTGTTGATGAAACCATACTCAAAAAGCTGGGAGAAGGACTGAGCAAGCTAAACCAGGCCGTACTGAATATCGCGGACATATCAAATGCAACTGTTGCAACCAAAAGCTTTCTCGACAACCTGCAGAGCGCCGCAAACTCTGTTAATTCACTAAATGATACTTATACCAGCTCTACAGAAACAATTAAGGAATCGGCAGGTAATCTTGCCAGCGCATACTTTAATTCTGCGGATTTGATAACTAAATCCGGTTCCAATGTTGCCGACTCGTATCAGAAAATTGCTGATGCCCTGACGGGTGAACAACAAACAATTTCTGAAAGTGGCAAAACGCATGAAAAACATCTTGAGTCACTGAACAAAAACTTATCTGCACTTAACACAGTATATGAACTGCAAATTAAAGAGAGCAATGAACAGATGAAGGGAGCCCATGATGTATATACCGGACTGGGAAATATGATCAAGAAACTTAAAGAATCGGTTGACGAAACTAATAAGTACAAGGAAGAAATATCCAAATTAAAAGAGAATATTTCTTCATTGAACGCCATATATGGCAATATGCTCTCAGCAATGAATATAATGATTAAAAAATAACCGTTTAACTCTCATTTATATTAAAATATGGCCCACGGTAAGGAAACCCCAAGACAGAAAATGATTGGCATGATGTATCTTGTGCTGACTGCCTTGCTGGCACTTAATGTGGCAACAAGTGTCCTGGATGCCTTTTCAATAATAGATGAGGGATTGAGTAAAACGGCACAAACAATCCAGGATAAGAATGAAGATGTATACAGGGAATTTGACAAACAGTTTGCTATAAATGAAGCCAAGGTCACCAGCTGGAGAAATATGGCACTTAAAGTAAAAGAAGAAGCTGATAAATTATATAAACATATCCAGGATTTAAAAATTGAGGTCGTAGTTGAAGCCAAAGATGAAGAAGCAATTGAGGGTGACGTAATACACAGGGAAAAAATTAATGCAACCACTGATTATGATACACCTAAAAGAATTATGATTGGCAGTGAATATAGATCGGACTGCAAAGCAGCGATGCTTAAAAAGATGATTGAAGACTACAGAAATTTTCTGCTGGACATGGTTAAAGAAGATAATGTAAAGTTAAGAGAATCGATTGAAAACGGACTAGTTACTGCCGATCAGAGCAAGGAACAGTCGAAGGGCAGATCAGGGGATAATTTAAGATGGGAGGAACATAAATTCGGGCACTCTCCCCTGGTAGGCTTTCTGGCAATAATGTCAAGCCTCCAGATAGACGTGAGAAATGCAGAATCTGAGGTAATAAAATATTTATTTTCACAAATAGAAGCCGGGGATGTTAAGTTTAACGAGATTGAAGCAGTAGTTGTGCATAATTCAAATTATATCATTAAAGGTAATGATTATGTGGCCCAAATCTTCCTTGCTGCAAGAGATACGACACAGCCTCCCAAAGTTTGGATCGCCCCCGGAGATCAGCCATATGATATAATAAGGGACGAAGGGGGAAATATAATAGACTACCGGCTGAGAGACGGTATTGATTATACAAGTCTGCCCGTAGAACAAGGAAAAGGAAAAGGTACTTACCGCGTTAAAGGAATAACCATGGGCTATAAAAAATGGGGCGGCATAATTGAGATCCAGGGACCGGGAGGGGATCCTATAAGAAGACCGTTCACGGAAACTTATCAGGTTGCTGAAGGCAACGTTGTTGTTTCTCCTACTAAAATGAACCTTTTTTATATCGGTGTTGAAAATCCGGTTGACATCTCTGTTGCAGGTGTAGCCCCCGATAAAGTGTTTGCCGACATGACAAACGGTACTATAACCAGATCAGGTGGTACATGGATTGTCCGGCCCCGGAGACCGGGAAACAGTTTTGTTATCGTAAGTGCTGAAATTGACGGAACAAAACGGGAAGTGGACAGGAAAGAGTTCAGGGTTAAAACAGTACCTACACCACAGGCCATGGTCAACAATCAGACAGGCGGAGCAATAAACAAGAATGTGTTGCTCGCACAGACCGGTGTAGCAGCCGTAATGGAAAACTTTGAATTCGACCTTACATTTACAGTTACAGAATTTAAGGTGCTTACTATTGTACAGGGATTTGTCAGGGAAGCTAAATCAGAAAACAATAATTTTACTCAAAGACAATATGAAATTATAAGGGGACTATCAAAAGGAAGTCCATTATATATTCAGGACATTAAAGCAGTCGGACCGGATGGTGGTGTCAGGAATCTACAAACAATAAATTTTAAAATAAACTAACCTTTAAAACCTATATATGATGAAACGAGTAGTAGCTTTTCTTATCGGATTATCTTTATTAACAGTTTGGTTGGTAAAATTACCCGCTCAGGATACAAAAACAGAGGTTTATGTAAGGGAACATATCCCGAATAAAATACCCGTACCTTATGCATACGTCAGGGAAGCTGACGTTATGTGGGCAAAGGATGTATACAGAATAATTGATCTTAAGCAAAAACAAAACCTGTCCCTGTATTATCCGACACATCCTATAGGCGACAGGATGAACCTGGTTGATTTGCTGTTGCATGGCATAGATTATGAAGGTGTACGTGCGTTCTCAACAGATGATCCTTTAAATGAATTTACAATTCCTATGACCAAGGATCAAATTGATGAGAAATTTGAAGCCGGGATAGACACTATTCCCACCCAGGACATAAATACAGGAGAAATAGTACAAAAAGTTATTGCCCAGGAAAGAAAGACAGAAGAAGTTAAGCAGATTATGATAAAAGAGAAATGGTTCTTTGACAAAAACCATTCGGTGATGAATGTGAGGATCATAGGAATAAGTCCCATCAGGGTCTATAATCAACTAGATGATCAGGGCCTGCCTACCGACCTGGTCCTGAGAAGCCAGACCTTCTGGGTTTATTACCCCGAGGTCAGACCATTACTGGTAAATCATGAGATATTTAACCAGTTTAATGATGCCCAGAGAATCTCATTTGATGATTTCCTTATGCAAAGGCGATTTGGCAGCTTTATAATAGGAATGTCAAACGTTTACAATAACAGGAGGATAATATCTTATGCCCTGGGACTGGACGCATTGCTGGAAGCCGATAATCAGAAAGAATGGCTTTTTGAAATGGAACACGATCTGTGGGAATATTAATACCTGTATAAACGTATTGAAAAATTATATAAAAAAGCCCCGCCCCGGCGGGGTTTTTTATTACATAAAATCTTCCCCTTTTTCCAGCCTCACATCATTGACAAACCTTTTTATTTTTTGCTCATCCTTCTTTTTGCAAATCAATATCATATTGTCTGATTCTACCAGTATATAATCATTAAGACCCTGTACTACTACAAGTTTATCATTTGGCACATTAATCAGGCAGTTTTTGGTATCATAAACGAATACATTCTTCCCCGATATCGAATTAAAATCGCTGTTTTTCTTAAGCTTTTCATATAGGGATCCCCATGTTCCCAAATCCGACCAGCCTATGTCAGAACATAAAACATATACATTATCAGCTTTTTCCATTATCCCATAGTCAATTGATATTACTCTGCACTTTGGATATGCTTTTTGAATAAATTCATTCTCCCTGTCAGTATAATAATATTCATATCCCTCATTGAATAAATTGTCAATTTCGGGTAAATATTTTTCAAATGCATGCATTATAGTATTTAATGACCAGAAAAAAATACCTGAGTTCCAGAAAAAATCGCCACTTTCCATAAATATCTCAGCCATCTTCAGATCTGGTTTTTCAGTAAAAGTCTTTACTTTTCTGAAGCTTTTATTCAACTCAATTGTATTCTTGTCCCCTTCAATCTGAATGTACCCATAGCCTGTTTCCGGTCTGCTCGGCTGAATACCCAATGTTAACAAACTGTCATTCTCACTGACAAATTCAAGTCCTTTATTCAATATATCAATAAATTCGTTTTCCTTTAAAATAATATGATCGGACGGAGCCACAACAATATTAGCATCGGTACATATCTTTTTTATCTTGTAGTTAGCATAAGCAATACAGGGAGCAGTATTACATCTCCTTGGTTCAAGCATTATCTGATTTTCCTTTATTTCGGGTATTTGTTCCTTGACAATTCTTCCATAATCATAGCTTGTTACAATATAAATATTCTCTGCCGGTATGATGTTCTTTATCCTGTTAAAAGTCTGTTCGAGCAAAGTTTTGCCGGTACCCAGAATATCAAGGAACTGTTTTGGCTTTTTCATTCTGCTTAGCGGCCAAAAACGGCTACCTATACCGCCTGCCATAATAACACAGTATCTGTTGTCTTTCATATATTATTAATATTTTATAAATTAAAGACTTCTAATATAATAAATTTAATTAAGTAATAATTTCCATGTATTAAGACTAAAATATATTTGTATTAGTTATATAAGTAATATAATTTAAATAAGCCTTAAATTTATCCCGGAATTGCTAAAGATTTGTCAGAATTTCTAATATATTCGATTCTAATTTTTCATAAAATTATAAAAAACATTAAACATGGGCATAATAACAAACTTTGGTAAATATATTATATTAATTTTCAGGATATTCTCAAAACCTGAGAAAACAAAAATTTATTTAAGACAGACTGTCAAAGAAATTGAGAATCTTGGAGTTAATTCAATCGGAATTGTAATAATAATTTCAATTTTCATAGGAGCAGTAATAACACTGCAAACACGGTATAATCTTGAGAGTTCATGGATACCTCTTTATCTTATTGGTCTTACTGCCAGGGATACGATCCTGCTGGAATTCTCCTCAACTATGGTAGGTTTAATACTTGCAGGTAAAGTAGGCTCAAATATTGCATCTGAGATAGGACATATGAGAATAACCGAGCAAATAGATGCACTGGAAATGATGGGTGTTAACTCTGCCAGTTACCTTATCCTCCCTAAAATAATAGCAGCAATGATATTTAACCCATTTCTTACAATAATAAGTATGGTGGTCGGCATCTTCGGAGGATGGCTCTCAGCAATTATTACAGGGGCGCTCTCATCAGCAGACTATATTTACGGAATCCAATACTGGTTTGAGCCCTTTTATATTACCTATGCACTGGTAAAAACAGTAGTATATGCCTTTATAATTACTTCCGTATCTGCATTTTATGGATACTACGTAAAGGGCGGGGCACTGGAAGTCGGCCGCTCCAGCACCAAAGGAGTTGTATATAGCTGTATACTTATTTTAATGTCTGATGTTATTTTAACCCAATTAATGCTGGCATAATGATTGAAGTAATAAATGTATTTAAATCTTTTGGCAAAGAGGTTGTCCTCAGTGATATATCTGTTACATTTGATCAGGGCAAAACAAATTTAATAATCGGCCGTAGCGGATCAGGAAAAACTGTTCTTCTTAAATCAATAGTCGGACTGCATGATATTGACCAGGGAGAAATATTTTTTGACGGCCGTGATTTCATAAATATGACTGAATACCAGAAACAGGATTTACGTAAAGAAATGGGAATGCTTTTTCAGGGTAGCGCCCTTTTTGATTCACTGACAGTCCAGGAAAATATCATATTTCCACTGGAAATGTATACCGACATGGACTATGAAGAGAAGGTCGAACGAGTTAATTCATGCCTTAAAATGGTAGACCTTGATAATGTCAATAACCTCTACCCCGCTGAACTAAGCGGCGGCATGAAAAAACGTGTGGGTATTGCGAGGGCTATAGTACAATTCCCGAAATATCTCTTTTGTGATGAGCCAAATTCTGGGCTGGACCCTATTACTACACTTATAATTGATAGCCTGATAAGTAAAATAACTCATGAGATGAATATTACCACGATTGTAAATACCCATGACATGAATTCTGTGATGGAGATAGGAGAAAAGGTCATCTTTATTCATGAAGGCTATAAATGCTGGGAAGGTACAAAAGATGAGATACTAAATTCAGAAAATAAAATTCTTAATAATTTCGTCTTTGCTTCAAATCTGGCCAAGAAGGTAAAACACCTGCCATGACAATAATAATTATTCAACCTCCTTAAAATCTATGTATTCACCCTTATCCTTGCTGAACTTTTTTTCTTTCTTATTTATATAATCTATAGTAACCTCTCCTTCTCTTCTGTTCTTCGGTTTCGAATAATGCTGCTTGCCTGAGGAATTCCCCGTTCTTTTGTTAACATACCTCTGAAACAAAAACGGGAAAATAACCCTGATAAAGAATCTGGCAACATAATAAATAATTACCAGTATTAATATAATTCTTAGCAATTGCATTTACTCAATAATTAATAACCCGTAAAATTAATATCTTTTAAACAGCAGGCTTACAAAAAAGTTAAATAACAATCAAATTTAAAGATAGGTTCTTATTAAGGGCAGATCTTTCGTTTTTCTTTTCTCTTTATCACACCCGAAAACAAAGTTGAATCCAAATCTGAGATTAAGACTTCTGTTCCTGTATGGTATGGGTACACCCGAAGATTGTTCTTCAGCAAAAGTAAACGGAATATTGTCAGTTATCAGATAAATATTAAACGGCCCTGGTTTCAGGGATAATCCAAAGCCGAAATTATTAAATGTTTTATCCATTATTGAGTAGCTGAGTGAGGCAGATACCAGTTTTATGGGATAAAAATTGGCCGAGAGAGTTAATTGTTCCCTTATCCGTCCTTTAAACATCTCAGTGCGTGATAAAAGACCTACGCTTATTTCATCAATTATCTGGTACTTGCCTCCCACATATAGCTTAGCTCCCAGAAATGAAGTATATGGTTTTTCTGAATTACTGAATATGAAAGTATTTTCCAAAGAATCAAGGAAGTTATTGAAAATACTGTCAGTTTCTCCAAAATCAAGTTCTATTCCGTCATATATATATTCTACATCCTGACTGATATTGTATGTATTATGTTTCCACCTTATAAATCCGACATCAAGAAGACTTGCCGACAATGTAAGCTTGTCCATAGGCACATAATGAAGGCCTGCATCAACTGCAAACCCCTTGTTCCCGGTTACCATTCTTACATAGTCGACGGCAGATAAATTCTCCTGTGTCTCAATATCATCAAACCTGAAATCCCCGCTTTCATCAGTTGGAATATCTACAAATGGTAAAGTTGCGTTCAGATCAAAACTGGAACGTACAGTCCAGTCCACGTCAGTTATTAGCTTTAAATTCATGTGCCTTGTTGAAATATTTCCCTGCCCGAACAGAATTTTTGCCCTGTACCCAAGTGTAATCTGATCATTAATTTTATGCGATACCCCGGCTGCAAATTCCAGAAATCCAACCGCCTCAATTCCCAGGCTGCTAAAATTAAACTCATCTCCACGCTCATTGCCTTCAAAGGCAAACCTGGCCAGGTCACCCGGATAAGAAAACTTGAATGATAATCTTTCTGTTAAATCATAAGTAACGTAAATGTCCCCTGTCCTGAAACCAAAAGAAAAAATATTTGTACTTACTTCAGTTGATATGTAGTTGCTGTTACCCAGGTTGCGTAAAAAATCGCGCTGTGATTCCGTAGTATTAAAAAAAAGCCTCGTGGTGTCTCCCTCATACCACATAACATCACTAATACTAAAACTGCTGTTTTCGACAAATACCTGGACCGGCGATATTGCTGGGATACCGATATAAAGATCACAGCCTGGCTGGGTTGCAGGATTTACGAGGTAGGACTGTGGCACGCCGTTCATAAAATAAAGAATATTACTCTGCTGTCCCAAAATATATCCTCTGCAGAAAAGCATAATAATAAAACTTATTAAGGCTGTTTTAAAAAATTTATTTCTATAATTTGATGTCATTCTCTTTTTCAGGGTTTTCATGCTTTCAAGTTTATTTTAATCACTATTATTTATTAATCCGGGGTTTTAGAATAATTTATCCTGGCATCCAGCCCGAACTTAAAATCAAGTGAGTAGCTTTTTAATATTTTTACAGAACTGACATTATCAGGATCAAATGAGCTGAACTTTCCAACAATAATTAACTTGTTTGCATCATTAAGCAACTTATATACTTTATCTTCATCAAGGTTTATCATCCCTTCAAATTCTCTGACTTCCGCAATGATACTTTCACCATCAGAATCTACCGGTGCTGCATTAATGAAATAATTATCACCGGTCTCATTTAGCTTAATTGTATCTATTCTTGTATCTGTTATCGAATCATAGAGGATTAAGAAAGGATCCAGGTTAATTGGAAATTCATTTCTGAATGAATAGTATAACCTGGCATATTCAATATAGTCTATTTCTTCTGTGGTATCTGCACCCAGGTTAAATTTTAAAGTATCCCTGAACTGCAAATCAGCCCTGAATTCAAGTGGAATTTCAACTTCCATATTATATACGACTTCGCTATTATAAAAAACATAATTACTTGTTGTTGTATCCTTAGCAGGATTTGCAGTAATTGCAAGATTATATCCAATTTCATCAGGAGCAGGAAACACAAGAAACTCATCAATATTTGAAGTATTTTGCCTGTCAATAACCATCACTCCACTAGCCTCAGGTGATAAATAGTCTGATGAAAAATTCATTATATCCATCCCCGGATTTAAAATAACACTATCACCATTCCCGAAAAAACCTTTAATAATCATATTAAATCCGATAGGTAATCCAAATGTATGTACATAGTCTATATTTATCTTTGGATTAGTTATAGCAAATGTCCCGGTAACACCTTCGAGTGCACCTAAATCAATCTCAAATACAGTATCCCTGACAAACATCTTTTCTCCTGCATAGCCAAATAATGTTTCAAAATCTTCCAGCCCTTTAATCGAAAAATCAATATCTGTTTCGCTATTGGCTCTAATTGTATCACCGGCTTCGGCATCCAGATAAATCGTAAAATTAATATTAAGATAACTCCTGCCTGTCATTGAATATTCCGGAATGACTATAGCATTTTCCAGAGGACATATAACAGTTGTATCAAATTCTCCCGAAACTCTTGCACTTAATGGCACATATTCATTAAATTCTGCATTATTCATATGAATTGAGGGGATATTAATTCTCAGAGTTCCTGCAATGTTAAAAGTAGATGTGACCTTTACATTTAAAAAAGCCGAACTTAGAAATATACTGTCTACACGTATATTATTTTCAAGTTTTATCTCATATTCCTCTTGCTGTTCTATAGTATCCTTTCCTTCCGCAGGTATATCCGTTGTAATTGGTACGGTCGGTATAGTGTAAATAATAGAATCTTGTTTCGGAATATTTATAAGATCTGATACATCAACAAGATAAATGGAATCCATCTTAAGAAGGAATATAACCTCTTCACCACGAAAAATAATAACTGAATCTTCAGAATCATCACTAACTATATCCTCAATGGAAAAAGAACCCTTAATAAGAGGGGCATTAAATTTTGGATTATATTCAATACGGCTGGACACATTTTCAAAATCGAGTTTGTCTTTCATGCATGATTGAAAGACTACAAATGTACTGCACAGGAATAACAGTGCACTTTTCAAATTGGTTTTAAACGGTTTCATATCTCAAATTATTAGTATAATCATTGTACGATATAATTTAGTAAAAAGTTCTCATCACTCCCTACTATTAAGTTGAACTGGGATGTAGCACTGCTAAAATAGCCGATGCTAAACAAAGTGCACCCCCTGAGAGGGAATCCTTTATATACCGAACCATCATTATTAATTAAATAGATCAGCTTTTTACTTTTTGATACTACCCCCAGTTTCCTGTCGGAATATGAAAAATAATAATATACAGGCTCAACTGTTATTTCCTCGCCAAAATTATAGTCAAACAGTTTTGTCTTATCATGTTTAAATACCTTAAGGTACTCTTTATCAAGAAAGATAAAATCCCTGTTTCCGTCGCCATCAATATCTTTATAATCAAAAAAATGATCACAGGTAAACTCTCCCAGTTTTGATTTCTCAATTTTGCCATTCAGGTAAATAAAATAAACAATACCGGCAGTGTCAGTTATTACAATCCGCGAATCCCCAATATTATCTTTCTCGTCAAGTATATAATTATTTTTTAATGACCGGGGAAATATCTCCTGAACATTAACCCTTACATTCCCCTTGCGGTCAAGTATATATGTCCTGTATCTGTCACCAAAAACTATGAAGTCTTTATTCTCAATTCTGAAATGATTCACATCCTGATTAACTTCACTTTCAGTCTTATCAAAATTCCAGCCGCTAATCACCGTCCCGTCTTTAGTATATGCATATATATGTTTATCTTCACAGGCAATGAAAATCCTGTAATTCTTATTATTGTCATAGTCAAAAAGTGACATCCCGTTTGTTGCCGGTGATCTGAGCTTCACAGGATATCTCTCTACATAATTCCCATTCCTGTCAATGAGATGAATATAGTTTTTTGTGCTGAACATTATTTGCAATTTGCTGTTCTTATAATAATCCACCTGGTATATTTTGCTTGTTATTTTCTCATTTATATTTACTTTCCATAATATTCGCCCGGCATTATTTACTAAATAGATATTATTCTTTAAATCCTGCACAAATATTTCACTCTGCTGGTTATAATGATTCTTAACAAATTGTGGTTTAAAATCAATGATCGTATCAAGACGGCTCTCCCAGACAGTATGCGGAGAATATATATCGCCGGAGATATACTTTATAAAAACATTGTTGTAGATCAGGTCATTATTGGGAGTAAGCTGGAAACCAAAAATCTGCACCTTTTGAAATAACTGGATATTTTCTTCCCAGCCTTTGAATATTTCATCAGTTAAAAACCTGGCATAATCTGCAGAAGAACGCCCCAGATTGGCGTAAAAATATACAGATGAACGCGGGGATAAATTATTTTTATATTCCCTGTATGCTTCATTTGTTACTATTGTCTTTTTTAAGACATTGTTAATAATAAATTTGGATAAAGACCTAACTGAGTTGCCAAAGACCACATAGTTATCAATAAAAGTAAAATACGTGTCACCGTTAATGTTGAATAACTCTCCAAATATTGTGCCTGTCAGGTTCTTTAAGGGCAGATTATAAACCGGATAAGATAATTCATTGTCAACTTTGCAGCTATAGGTCAGATTATCCACCTTAACTGAATTTTTTTGGGCTACTTTTTTTAGTATATCCAGCAACTTCTTTTCGGACAGACTTTTACTTTTTGTGCCGAGAATTATGTAAGTGTCAGTAACTTCATTCTTCACTTTACTGTTATCTATTGCGACAACTATCTCTTTATCAAAGATGGATTCCAATTCATCAATTATATCAATATTATATTTGTTTTTAATAAGATTTATTTCCCTGAGATATCTGTTCAGACTTCCCAGCTTGTCAAGATAATCTTTATAATCTTCAAAATATGTATTTATATCTGATAAAGTAATCGCCAGAAAACTTGAAATAAAAGACGGCAATATATTGTCAGCATATAATTTCTGAGGATTTTGATCAACAAAAAGATTTGCAGTATAATTCGCGGTATCTGAAAAATGCGTAAATCCATTAAGTAAAAGCATGTTTTCTTTTATGTTTATATCAAGTTCGGCCCAGCTTGCAAAATAATCGTATGATCTTACCTTTGATTTGTATTTTTGATTAATACATGTTGAAATAGCTTTGGGTAAATTTTTAAAATTTAAAAACAGGTTGGCATCCACATTTTTCCCTGCTGTTGACAGCACCTCTTTAAATCCTGCCTGTTGAACAATAGAATTAGGCATGTCTAATTGCCTGATGGCATCTTCAACAAGGATGGATGAAAAACTCAGTATGAACAGTCCGCCTGTCACAGTATAAGAGAAATTTCTGACCGCATCTTCATTTAGTAATCTAACGTCACTTATTATCCTTCCCTCATACTTCCTCTGGGTTATGGTACCCGAATTAATTAATAATTTAGATATCAATTCATTAATCTTTCTTTCTCCCACACCTTTGGGTAATTTATAAAAATAAATAAAGCTGACCCTTCCTCTTCCCGTATAATGAGCGGAAATATATGATGGTTCATTTAATAGCAACTCCCTGGCAACAGGATAATTAGAATTCAGGAACTCAAGATACCCCATCTGCTGATCCATCCTGCTGAAAATTGATAATTTCCGCAGCTCCTCCCATATCTTATTATCTTTTTGTATGTTTTTCATAAGGCTGCGAAAATCATTTATACGAATGATAAATGCTGCATCCAGGGGTACAGCTTTTAATGGCTCACTTGTATTAACAGGCCTGTTCCTGAAGAATATGAAAGCAAGAAAAGATAGTACCGCAATGAATACTATTATTACTGATATAAAGGTTTTTTTTGACAGCATTATTTAATATATACAGCTCTTTATTCAAATTTAGAAAATTAATTTGTTAGATAAAACCTTAATTACTAACACTTCACTCCGGCTGCTAATTCAATAAAATATTTTTTGCTAATGTATCGGGATTCATATATTTTTGGACATTTTGAATTGGTTCCTATACATCAATATAATAATGTCAATAATAAATCCCCGGATAGAAGACAGCTGGAAAAAGGTTTTAAATGACGAATTTAATTCAGAATATTTCATAAGGTTGAAGGAATTTTTAATTGAAGAAAAGAGGCATTATAATATTTATCCTCCGGGCAGGTTAATTTTTAATGCCTTCAACAGAACAACCTTTGAAAATTTAAAAGTCGTATTGCTCGGACAGGATCCGTATCACGGAAAAGGACAGGCTCATGGATTATGCTTTTCCGTACCCGCCGGAATACAGCAACCTCCTTCACTTGTTAATATCTTTAAGGAACTGAACTCAGACCTTAATATTCCCCTTCCCGCCCGTGGTAACCTTGAAAAATGGGCAGCCCAGGGTGTATTGTTGTTAAATGCAACGCTGACAGTAAGGGCCAACCAACCCGGTTCCCACCAGAATAAAGGATGGGAAACATTCACTGACTCTGTTATAACTAAAATATCAGAAAAAAGGGCAGGCATAATATTTCTTCTATGGGGTAAATACGCCCAGGCAAAAGAAACCTTAATAGACACAAACAAACATTATATCCTTAAAGCAGCACATCCCTCACCTTACTCCGCAGATAATGGCTTCTTCGGCTGTAAACATTTTTCAAAGACCAACTCCATACTTAGCCGTCACGGACTGGAAATAATTGACTGGAGTATATGAAAAAAAACGGAAAACCCGATAAGCAGATTTTTGAAATTGCCCTGAATAAGTTCGGAGCCGGGAAGGAAAGTGCAATAATGATTGGAGATAGCATAGATACCGATATTGCAGGTGCCGGAGCATCAGGAATCAGGTCAGTATGGCTGAACAGGAATAACAATATCCCCTGCGAACACACTGCTAAACCAGATTATATAATTAAAAACCTCAAAGAGCTGGCTTCATTATTATTATAAAAAAAAGAGGATACCATACAAATGGTATCCCCAGTAACCTATTAATTTAACCTGACATTAAAACCTCATACCTATATTAAATCCGAACCATCCCCTGATACTGTCTTTCCTGTCAGCTATTCTGAATGCCCACGGCGGCGCTATCTCATCAGCATATGTAATTATATCTGCAACCAGAATATTGAACGTCGGACCTGCAAAAATGCTGAAATGTTCAGATAGCTGATAGTTAAAACTCACTCTTAACTGGTTCAGAGAATTATAGTACCAGTTTTCCCAGAAATACCTGTTGACAATATAAGTATGGGCTTCCAAATCAATAGAATTATTGGAGGTCAGTGCTATGTTTGTCCCTATTCCAAAGCCTATTCCTGTATTAAAATCACCGGAAACAGGTTTAAATCCCAGAGTATAAACCGTATAGAAGTGCTTTACTCCGATTTTGAATGATGTGTTCATGAAGAATGTCTCATTCGCCCAGAACTCGAATCTTCTATATCCCCCTTTTTTAACTATACTAATTGGAGCCAGGGCTATACCGTCAATTGTATCACAAATGTTTATAAATCCGGCAATCTGCACTCCCTTGACATTCCTGGCAATATTAATAAATCCTGCTGTCTGGATTCCCTCCATATCACTTGCTGCATTCAGGAAGCCTGCCACCTGGATACCTTTTATATCATCACTTATATTCATAAAGCCTCCTACCTGAACCCCTTCCGACCCTTCGGCCAGGTTCCCGAAGCCGGCAACCTGGACACCGCTGGTTTCTGCAGCAATATTCCCAAATCCCGACACCTGCACACCTTCTAATGCCCCGGATAAATTGGCAAACCCTCCGATTTGAACAGCCTCGGCATCACCGCCTGCAATATTTATAAATCCCGAAGTCTGCACCCCGATTACTTCACCTCCGTCAATATTCATGAATCCTGCTATCTGGGCTGCCTCAACGTCACCCCCTACAATATTGCCAAAGCCTGCTATCTGTACTCCCTTAACATAATCATCGGACAGATTTAAAAATCCACCAAGTTCAAATCCGTCCACTCCTCCATTATAACCTGCCAGGATGTTAAATGATAATTTATTTATTATCCGGGGTGAACCTGTTCCGTTCGTTCCAATCGGAGTTATAAATGTAACCTGGAAAGGCCTGTTGTCGTAATCCTTATCATCTTCCTGAGCATATATGTTTATTAATATATGTAAAAGGGAACAAACAAATAATAATCTGAATTTCATTATTTTTTTATTTACTATTAATGCCATAAAGACATTGAAATTATAAATAGGTTGCATAACCCAATTTAAATAAAAAAATAACTTTAGCCTGTCCAGGGAATTCCTGTTTATTTATTAACCCAGGGATGAAAATGAGATTGAACTTTGTACGGTCCCTGATTCATGATTTCATGAATATTATAAAAAAAGAAAAACTAATTTCATTATTTTATTAATTTGCAGAATGTAATTTAAATAAAAACGGTCATGACTAAAATTCGGTTAATTATTATTCTGTTTCTGGCATGTTTTTTTATTTCCGATTGCAGCCGCTCATCGTCAAAACATCTGTCTTTGTTCATGCCTGATAATGATAATATCAGGTATACAGGAAGGATTGACTTTACAGATCCCAAAAAGCCAAAATTGAGCGGAGCCGGGGCTTACTTTGAATTGAAATTCAGGGGCAGCGCCTGCTATGTTTTTTTGAAAGACCAGAATATGTATAACAACTTTAATTATTTTGCCATTGCCATAGATGATAAATACCAGGGAAG